>JAHBXR010000010.1 GCA_019636335.1 Pirellulales bacterium | reverse complement strand
GTGACTATTCGCCCTCTCCGCGTCTCCTCCTCACTCCGCGTTTCCGTGTGAGCTTGTTGGGTCGGCTTACTCGACAGGGTCGCTGGGCAGGGCGTTGGCCGTGTAGTAGGCGTCCTGGTGCAGAAGCGGCAGGCCATTGGCGGCGTTTACTCCGCTGAGGCGGAAGTGGTAGACGCGCCCCGCTTCGATGCCGCTGGCCTTGAGATGCACGGTGCGGCCGTCTTCCGAAAGTTTCAGTTCCGTCACTTCGTGCTGGCGTCGGTCGATCTCGGGGGAGCCGTACGTCGACCAGTAGTGATACCTGTACGACTCGACCAGGTAACGCTTGGCCTCGAGCGCCGACGGCGCTTCGACCGGCAGAGTGAACGCCAGGTCGAAGCCGGTTGGCTCGATGTGGATCGAATGGATCTCGAAGGGCGTGTTGCCGGTGAACTTGACGAACTCGAGCGATTGGTCGCGGCCGCCGGTGCTGCCCCAGCCGCGGTTGGTGCCTCCGACGACGAGCGTGCCGTCGGGGGCAAACTCGAGTCGATTCACGCCGGAGCTGAAACCGCGCAGCATGGGGAAGCAGGCCCCCTGCATGCGGCCTTCCACTTCTTCCATCGCCACACGCAGGACCAGCGCGTTGGTGAGCTCACCCACCAGGCACTGTCCGGCGAAGGGGCCGAAGCGGCCATCGGTCGTGTCCCAGACCGGCTCCGAGGCGGAGCGGACCATGACGTAGGGGAACCAGATCGCTGGCGCGACGACGGGGGGATCGGGATAGGCGGGGTCGCCATTCTCGTCCTTGGCGTCGGCGGGCGCGTCGGACGGTTGGTTGGCGGTGGCATTGGCGAGGCCGACCTTGCCATTCCTGGGCAGCCAGATGGTGCTGGGGCGATGCCCATAGAACTCCCCCTGTCGCACTTCGGTCAGTTTGCAGACGGGAATCCATTCGCCCTGGTTGTCGGTATAGAAGAGTCGTCCGTCGGGGCTGAAGTTGACGCCGTTGGGGCTGCGGAGTCCGGTGGCCCAGGGGATCGCGCGGCCATTGGGACCGACCTTGACGACGGCACCGCGGTAGGCGGTGGGGGATTGATCGCCATGTCCCAGGTCGGCGTTCAGCGTGATGAAGAGATTGCCCGTCTTCTCTTCGCGCACGGGTCCGTAGATGTACTCGTGATAGTGCCCCGAGAGACCGAAGTCGTCGCAGACGGTGAGGAACTCGTCGGCCTCGCCGTCGCGATCGGTATCGCGGACGCGCGTGATCTCGGGGCGCTGGACGAGGAGCAGATCGTCGCCGTCGGCCAGCAGGCCCAGCACCTCGTGCAGGCCGCGGATGTAGGGGCGCCAGCGGACTTCGGCGGGATCGGCGGCCGTGGGGTTCTCGACCAGCCATACGTCGCCGCGGCGCGTGGCGACGTAGAGCGCGCCGTCGGGGCGGAAGGCGAGCCCGGCGACTTCGATCATTTCCCCTTCCGGCAAGGGAATGGGATAGTTGCGATAATAGGCCCCCTCGGGCATGTTGGGGAAATCGTCGATCAGGCGGCGCGTGAGCTGGTTGAGCAACAGCGGCGGCAGCAACGGCTCGAAGTAGAGGGACCAGTTGTCCGCCTGGTTCGAGACTTTGACGAGCAGATCGTTGCGGCCTTCGTTCAGCTTGAGCGTGACGAGATCCTGACCGGGGGCGGCTTCGCGCTTCACGTCGCGAAAGAGGAGCTGTTCTCCGTTGAGCCAGAGGGCGAGACCGTCGTCGCTGCCAAGCGAGACGCGGACGTCGATCGCGCGGGGCACGTCGATGCGGCGGTAGAGATAGACAATGGCCGCGTCGTTCTCCTTGAAACGCTTGAGCGAATTGACGCGCCCATCGGACAAGCGGATCGGCTTCCAGGCGACCTCTTGCCCCTTGCCGGGATAGCGGGCCTTGAGGTTCAAAGGTTCGGTCTCGGGAGGGTAGACCGCGGCCAGCCCTTGATCGGCGGGGAGATCGAAGGGGCCGATGATCTGCCACAACTCGGGCCATTGCGGGTAACCGCTGGCTTCGAGCGAGGCGGCGCGCGTTTCCGCCTTGGAATCTTTCTTGACGTAGACGAGATCATCGCTGGCACAAGTGCTGCCGGCCGCAAGCGCCACGAGCACACAGGCGAGGGCGAATCGATCGAAATAAAGTCGCGGCGCGATCATGGGTTGGGATGCTCCGTTTTCGCGCGCAGCTCGCGCCGCAGGGCCTCGAGCGCGGTGGGCGTGTCTTGACGCGGGCGCCACACCTCGAGATCGAGCCGAGGTAGTGCGTCTTCCTTCGTACGGGGAATGCTCAGCACGAGATCCCAGCGACCGTCGCGCTCGACGGCATGCCATTTCGATCCGGTCGGCGCGACGCGTACGGCGAACCAGGTGGCCGGCGCGGGATCGTCGAGACGCACGATCGTGTTCGCGTCGCGCGTGGGTGCTGCGCCGCTCGAGGGCTGTGGCGAGCCATCGGGCTGTTCCCACACCGGGGGCTTCGCGGATGTGCCCACGTAGAGCCAGGTCGTGTGGCCGGCAGGCGCAGTGAACTCGACGTGCCGCTCGACCCCCTGCCCTGCCGCCGATTGCACGGGCGCGATGGTCTCGGCGAAGGTGGCCGTGCCGCCGCCATCCGTTTCGTATTCGTAGCGGAACGTGGGGGCCTTCTCACCCTGCGAGTAACCGCGGAAGCGGACGCGCGACGGGTGGTACTCGCTGTCGAGCGGATGCGCCGCGCCATAGGACACGTCGCCGGCGTGGCCGCGGAAATCGGGGGGCGTGGTTGCGTCGGCCGTGATTTCCCAGGGGAAGCCCGGCGGTGAAGTCCAGTAGATCGTCCCTTCGAGCGGCGCGACTCGGCCACCGCGCTCGGTCCAGGCCGGGCTCATGTCGAGGAATCCGCCACTCCAGGCATAAGCCAGCCGGCAGGCCTGTGCGTCGAACGCCAGATGCTGCCGCGAGGGAAAACGAATCGCGATGGCGCGCGGCGTGAGGTCGGGCAGAAAGTTTCGCACGACCAGCGGGCGCGTGCTCTCGGCGAAGTAGGCCTTTTCGACCGGCACCAGCCCGTCGGGATAGTGCATCTTGCGCGAGGCGACCAGGTAGTGCCAGATGGCCTCGCGCTGCCGCGCGGGATCTCCCTGGAGGATATCTTCGTATGGACTGCGCCCTTCGAGAAACACCGTCGGCATGCGCGTGCCGGGCTGCATGCGCTGCGGGTCGGTCATCCAACGCAGAAACCACTCGTGGTTGATGCGCTCGGGCACGCCCGCCAGATCGGGGCCGCGCGTGCCGCCGCTGGCGACGCCGAGCAGGTCGTGACACTTCGTGCAGGCAAAGCCCTGCGCGCCGACCAGTTGGCGACCGGCTTCGGCCAGTTCTTCGTCGGGCGAGGGATGCTGCGGCGCACGGTGTAACTGGGTACCTTCGAGCGCCGCGAAACCTTCCACGAGCGGCGCCACGTGCGCGGCGGCGAAACGCGGCATCTGCAGCGACATCCAGGGACGTGAACGAACGCCTTCGGCGAGCACACCGTGCAAGTAGGCAGGGGTGAGCTTATCGCTCACGCCGGTGAGCGAAGGGGGAATCACCGCTTCGGCGCTTTCGGCACTTTGGATGGCCACGAGCCGACCGGCCAACTCGGTCGAAAGTCCGCCGCCGCCGTTTCGCTCGTGGCAGCCCGTGCAGTTGAAGCGCTCGAGCGCGAGCAGGGCCTGCTGGCCGGGCGCCTGCGTACCGGGCGCGCGGCTTGCCGCGGCGAGAAAGACGCGGAGATTCTCGCGGTCGAGCGTGCCGCGGAAGCGAGGAACATTCGCGGCGCGTGATGTCTTATCGACGTCGGCGCGGTCGGGGTCGGCCAGGCAGCCAACGGTAGTCGACTGCGCCATGGCCGCAAAGTCATGCTTCGCCGGTGGCGCGGTCCAAGGACCCGACGTGCCTGGCGCTTCGATCTCGTGGCAGGCGGCACAGCGTTTCGCTTCCATAGCCCGCCGGGCAAGCTCTGCGATCCGCTCATCATCATTGGTCAGTGCGTCGAAGGTTGCCAGCGATGGTCCATCGCCGCCGACGAGGGTCGAGTAAGTCGCTCGCAACTCATCGGTGTCGGGGGGCGTGGGCGAAGTCGCAGCCGCGTGCGCAGCCTCCACGGTAGCGGGACGTGCGAATAGGTACGCCGCGAGACGTTCCCGCTCGGCATCGCTCAATTGAAATGCCGGCATGAGACCGGCCGGCGCGACGGCGAGCGGATCCTGGATGAACGCGGCCAGCGATTCGGGAGTGGTTTTCTCTCGCAGGTGCGCGATGCTAACCCGGGCGGGCTGGCTGCCGTGCGATTCGTGGCAAACGGTGCAGCCCGTGCGCACGAAGAGTGTTTCTCCTTCGGCGACGCGAGGATCGGGAGGCGCGCCTTCGACGGTGGGCGCGGCGACGCTGCCCACCAGGGGCCCGCCCAACGAGGAGAGGAATCGGGCCACCGCGTAGCGCTCGATCTCCCCCTGGCGATTTTCTTCAAAGAGCTGCGGCATGACCGCCTCGGGACGCAACGCGCGCGGATCGGCCAGCCAGCGCTCGATCCACGCGGTCTGCAGACGTGCGCCGGCCGTGCTGAGCTTCGGCCCGGGGCGTTTGCCCAGCATTTGCGAAAGGGGAATCTGCGGGCTGGGGCGGTGGCACGCCACGCAGCTTTGCGCTTCGACAGTCAGCCAACCTTGTCCGAAATGATCGGCCACCGCCAGGCGTTCGTCGGTATGCCCCAGCGCATGTGGCGGCAATGGCTCGCGAGCAAAGTGATTCGACTGCCAGTAGAGCTTGAGATGCGTGGGGCCTTCGTGCGCCGCGAACTGAATGCGCAGCGGATGGTGGCCGAACGACAACTCGACCTCGGGGCCCTCGACCAGCGACGGGTTGGGCGAGCCGTCTGTCTGGAGCACGACCTGGTCGCCGACGGTCAGCGAGAGTTCCCCGCTCGATTCGGCCGAGAAGCGGTACTGCCCCGGTTGCAGCACCTCGAGCACGCCCGACCATGCTGCGTGCCAACCGTGGGCAGGCAAGCGGGCGTCGGGCGATTGCCGCGAGTTGAGTGCCATCGCGGGTAACGCTTCCATCCGTTCGACGACGGGCACATCGTTGCCATCGACTCGATAGGTAGCTCGCAGGCCCGGGCGACGGAGCGTCTCGCCCTCTTCTGCAGCATCAGCATCCTCCCCGGCGCGCGCGAGCGTGGGAAGCCACCACAGTGCGAGCACACCTGCCAGAAACGGCAAGTAGAACCAGGTGGATCTGGCCCAGAGGTGCGCGGCCGGCAAGCGATGCGTGGGGGCGTTTTCGGTGGCGGACATGAAGCGGCGGTTGCCGAAGTGGGGCGAGGCGGGTCAGGCGATGCAGTCGCCGCAGGAAACGCGGGCGGGAGGCGGTTCGGGCGACCGAGCCCCATGATAGTTGGCCCCGGCAAGACCCACAATTGGCCGCGAAAGACGTAGACTCGGCGTCCAGAAACGCCGCGCGCTGCACCGCACAGGATGGGCGTGATTCTAAGACGCGGCGCCGTATTGCCGCAGCAATTCGTCGGCCTGCGCATGCATCTGGCCGCGCGTGAGCACCTGGTCGCAGCCGGCGTCGCTGGCCGCCTGCAAGGCTCCTGCGTGGACGTGCGGGCCGAAGGCGAAGATCAACTCGGGCGCTTGGTCCGCAGAGCGCAGTTTGGAGACGACTTCGGCGACGTCGAGCCCCGCGGTGGTCAGATCGATGACCACGAGTCGCGGTGTCGTCGTGGCGATCAGATCGAACAGTCGAGCGGCGCTCATCGCCGTGGCCAAGGGAACGCCCGCGCGAGCCGCGGCGCCGGCGAGACGCGAGGACGTGCCGAGATCGGAGCTGAGACAAACTACTGACATGGGACCCACACCGCCGGACTATTCATACTGCGCCAACGCATCATCTAAGATGCGAACCAAATGCAGTCCACTGCTGTGGCCCCACTTCTCGTCATAGCAGCCGAGTTCGAATTGTCGCATGCTTTCGTGAGTAAAATGGTCGTTTGTTCCAACCAGGAATTCGGGAATGTTGTGGATTGCATCCATAAGATCGAAGAGATGCTCATCCGGCAGGCGTCGTTCACCGGTGGAATGCAATCTGACAAAGAGTGCAACCATGCGAATGACTTCCAAGTAGGCCCTTGTCAGTCGATCATGGGTCTTCATGCAGTAATCTCAGCCGTGACTGGTGTTCCGCATGGCAACGCAGCGGCTAATCAGGGAGTGGGGTTTTACACTGCGCCCGGGCCGCGGATCGGCTCGCTGATTTGAATCGTTTCCTCGGCCGGCATGACGAAGATCTTGCCGTCGCCGATGGTGCCGTCGGGGCCGGTGCGGGCCACCGAGGTGATGACCTCGATCGTGCGTTCGACGAAGTCGTCGTTGAGCATGATCTCGAGCGCGATCTTGCGGAGCAGGTTCGTCTTGTACTCGAGGCCACGGTACATTTCGGTCCGTCCGCGCTGCCGCCCGTAGCCTTGCGCATCGCAGACGGTCATACGCTCGACGCCGATCTTGGCGAGCGCTTCTTTCACCGCGTTGAGCTTGGTCGGCTGGATAATGGCGATGAGCAGTCGCAACGCACGCACCTCCACGGGATCGCTCCGGTCGCAGCTTACACGAGCCTGCGCCGCTCAGGATACACCGTTGCGCACAGGGAGGCAAAGGCGGAGACTTGTCGTACGTGTCCAGATCTCGGCCAAACCTTCGGATCAGCGTTTTCGCTGAGCCAGCAGCGATTCTATATCGCGCGCACCATGAACGACATGCGCAATATCCACTCCCGTAGGAGTCGGAAGGTAGAGGATAACATACCGACCTTCTTGCCAGATTCGCAGCCCCGGATGCAAATCGTTGCGCAGCGAACCAAGCTCGGGGAATTCGGCAAGCCGCTGAAAGTGGTCGAAGAGACGGTCGATCAGCCGGTCGGCCGCAGCTCGGCTTTCAGACGCGATGTAAGCGTGGACTGCTTGCAGGTCGCTCCTGGCTTGTGGCGAAATTCGAAAGCATTTCACTGCTGCGGCTCTTTCGCCGTAGAAACTTGTCCAAGGATGTCCGTGATGAAACGGCTCCGATCGTTGGGGCCGTATTCGATTCCTTCACCTCGTTCAAGCTGCTCGACGCCAGCTTTGAGCTTACTCAGCACTCCCTGTCGCGAGCGTAGCAGTTCGATCGCTTCATCGATCAATTCCTGCTCCGTGGCATAATGCCCGCTTGCGAGCTCCTCGCGGACGAAGTCTCGATGCTCCGGCGAGATGTCGATGCTCATCGTGCCTCCAGCGCAAATTACAAACTGCCTGTCTAGCTATTCTATCCATTCCAAGCGAGTCAAGCCATTTGAGATTCGGTCCCGCGGATCTCGAACTGCGGCGAGCGGCAACCATCCCAACACGCGGTCATGTCCTGAAGAGTGTCAAATAGACTTGATATCGAGAATGTCTGGTTTATTGTACATTCCGAACGCCGCCGTAGAGGACTCGCTCGAACTGTAGGGAGGTCGCCATGAGTGTGTCGGAAAAAGCTGCCTGGATGCAATTGATCGTGTGTTTGGCGGCGATCGCCGTCGTGACGCTGCTCCTTCCCTGGCTGGGGCACCGTGCAACCGCGGGCTTTGCGCTATTGGCCCTGGTCACGTTGAGCGCCGTTTTTTATCGGCGAAGAGGCAATCGAATCGTCGTTGACGAGCGAGACATGGAAATCGAGCGGAGAGCGACGAGCGTGGCTGTGGGGACCACCTGGGTAGGACTCATCACCGTGTTGGCATCCGCCGGCATGTGGTCGAACTACTCTGGGGTCCATTCCGTCTCGACCGTGTTGCTGAATTGGCTGATCTGGCTCCAGTTTGTGGCCTGCTTCGGCATCAAAGCCATTGCCTCGATCGTCCTGTATCGGAGCCAACAACATGCCGCGTAGGCGCGAGCCGAAGTTGACGAATCGAGTTCGAGAGTTGCGCAGCGCCAAAAATGGAATGACGCAGCAAGACCTGGCTGACCGCGTGGGCGTGACACGGCAGACCATCGTCGCGTTGGAAGGGGGCGCCTATACTCCGTCTCTGGCCTTGGCGCTGCGCATCGCCAGAGAGTTCGGCAAGAAGACCGAAGACGTCTTCCGGCTGGAGGAATAACATTCGCCAACCGGAAGACGGCATCGAGCGCACATGCCTCCCCGGACTACCGTGAAGGCATGGCGCCAAATTTTCGCTCTGACAAGGCGCTACGGACGGATGTCGTTTACGGTCGGCTGAGTTGCAGTTGCGCGTCGAGCACCTTCCCGATGCGCTGCGCGCTTTCTTTCAGGTGCGCCTTCGAGTAGGTGTCGAGCTTGACGTCGGCCGCCAGGACGGCGTCGAGCTTGCCCTTCAGCTCTTCGAGTTGCAGGTAGGCCACGGTCTGGCAATCTTGCGGGGCGTATGAGTTGCCCATCGCCAGGTCGCTCAGACGCTTGAGGTAGATACGCTGCAGGTTGCGGCGCAGGCTGCTCACGGCCGGCTTGCGGTTGGTGAACTCTCCGCTGGGGGTGGAATTCACCTCGGCGAAGATCGCCGCCGTCAGACGTTCGATCAACTCGGCTGTGGTCAGCGCGTCCTGGTCGGCCGGCACCTTCAATTCCGAGTCGTGCAAACGCTCGAGCGTCAGCGACGACATGAGCTGCGACAGGATGCGCTCCTGCCACATCGAGATCACCTCGTGCGCCGGCAGATCGAGGCGGATCGGGCTGTTCATGCCCCAATGGTTCCACCGCGAGGCCGCCATGTAGTTGTACAGCTCGGGCGGGAAGTTGAAGGGCTTGTCGCTGAAGACCTGCTCTTCGACCAACGCCAGCGCGTCGCGCTGCTTGGCCACCTCGACCACCTGGAACGGCGGCCGGGCGTTCGCGTCTCCCTTGTGGTCGCGGTTCACGTACAGACCCCCCACGTAGCGCGACGCGAAGTGCATCGCGCGGCCGTGGTTGCCCAGCAGGATGCCGAACGCCTGGCGCGCCTTCTGGTAGCCTTCGCCATCCTTGGTCACGTCGTTGACGACGTCGGGCCAGAGCTCGGCGATGAGCTTGGCACGCAGCTTGGCGTACTCGACCGGGTCCTTGCCCATGTCGAAGCGGTTCGACAGCGGGTCGGGATCGATGCCGCGGGTGTCCTCATCGGTGGCATAGGCCAACTGCGGCTCGGCGGCACGCGAGGCGATCTTCTTCAACTCTTCGACTTCGCTCTCGGTCGAGCCGGAGAGGGGCTTGTAGCCATACTCGATGGCCCACATGTCGTAGGGACCGATCGTCGTGGAGAAGTAATCCCCCTGCTTCACCCCCTCGGGCATGATGTTGGCGGGGGAGTAGTCCATCACCGAACCGGTGAGACCCGTCTCCTTGGTCTTCTCGGTATCGTTCAGCTCTTCGAGCGTGTAGATCGTGCTCGACTTGAAGTTGTGACGCAGGCCGAGCGTATGGCCGACCTCGTGCATGGTGACTTCCTTGAGTCCCTGCATGAGCATCTTCTCTTCGGCCGCGGGGTCGCTCTTGGCGGCGGCACGCAGCGTGGCCACGGCCGAGCCCAGGGCCAGTTCCTTCGAGAAGCCGTCGTGCAGCTCGCAGCGATGGGCATGGCCCGAATGACGCAGGTGCTCGGGCAGCTTGGCCTGTTCTTCCTGGTAGGTCTGAAGGTCGAGCGCTCCGCCCGTCATACGCGAGATCGTCTCGGCCGTGAAGGTTTCATATTCCTGCTTCCAGAACTGGATGAAGTCGGCATCGAAGATGATGTCGGCGTCCAGGATCTGACCGTTCGTCGGATTGACGCGGCTGGGGCCCATGGCAAAGCCGGCGCTCGAGGTGATCCAGCGGAAGGTGTTGTAGTTGATGTCTTCCGGATCCCACGTATCCCCCTGTTCCTGCTGACGGACTTCGATCGCGTCGATGAAGCCGGCCTTGGCGAAGGCCTTGTTCCACTCGGTGATGCCATCCTTGATCGGCTTGCGATACTTGAACGGAATCGTCTTCTCGAGATAGAAGATGATCGGTTCCTTCGGCGGGGACATGTCGGCCGAGGGATCCGCCTTCTGCAGGTCCCAGCGGTTGATGTACCGCACGAAGCGATCGTCGTTCCCCTTCTTCGAGTAGTCCTTCAACACGGTGAGGAAGTAGCCCACGCGGTCGTCGGCCAGACGGGGCTTGTAGCTGTTCTGCGGCAGCAGGCTGATCGAGTAGTGGACGTTGATCGTCACGCCGCGGCTGTCGGGCACGGTGTCGAAGTTGGCCGAGCCCCCCGAGGCGTAGGTCGCCGCCACTTCGATTTCGACGTTCTTTTCGAAACCCTTCACGGCGGCCCAGGTCGACTTGTTCTGGGCGAAGCCGAAGCCCGGCAGCGAGCGCGAGATCTGCGGCAGATCGCTCATGAAGATTGGCGTGAGATCGACGACTGTGCCCCCCGAGGGGCTGGTCGTGACCGTGGGCAGGCTGAACAGCACGCTGTCCGTGTAGGCCAGCGAGACGGCGCGCTCTTCGGGGCTCCCCTTGTCGGCGCGGAAGCGGACGTTGCGCCGCACGACGTGGACGTTGTCTTCCACCTTGCGGAATTGCCAGACCCAATCGTCACCGAAGCCCCAGCTCATGCCCCCCAGGAGATCGCCTTCGCCGATACCCTTGGCGATGGAGATGAGCACGATGAAGTCGCGGTCGAAGTGGTTCGACTTCAACTCGGCCAGCAGCTTGCCGTCCTTCTGATAGAGCTTGATCAGGCTGGGATCGGCCGTCGGTTTGGCGTCCTTCATCACGTCGGCAAAGGGGGGATACTTCGGCTTGTCTGCCGGCTTCGATTCGCCCCCCGAGGAACGCGAGTCGGAACCTTCGCCCGCCGCCACCGTCGCAGGGGACAAGGCTTGGGTCTCTGGCTTGCTGCCTTCGGCAGCGTCGGTCGGCTTGTCTTCGGCGCCGGCCATCGTCGATGTGAGCAACGTTAGTGAGATACCGAGCGCCGCGATCAGTCCATTTCGGCCCGTGACGCGCATCGAACGCAGAGAGTAGAGCATCAGTCGAGTCTCGCAGGTGGGGAGCGTTGGGGTGCGCGGTCCAGGCTCAGCCAGGCGACCACGCCCCGAGGAACCTTGAAACTAGCACGCCCGCAAATACTTCGCAAATTACCGCGTCGATGTAGCCAAAACGCCACGTTCGACCGGCCGGGTGGTTTGGGCGTGCTGGGGGTAAACCTATAGTCTCGTAAACTATACGAGACGGAAGCGCGCAAGGTTTAACAGTCTCTGGTTGTATACCTGTGGTGTCTCCGCCCCTGCGCGGTCGTTCTCCCCTGCACGACCCGCACGATCGGAACCGCCAGGGGGGAACGCCGTTACAGGCGACGCGCGTCATGAAGCTACCCGATCCCTCCCCCGTTCTCGACGCGTACTCCCCGCTCGCAAGGGGCGCGCGGGTTGAGTTCCTCGGGCAGGCGGGGGGCCTGAGCGGGGCGGTCTTTTGGCGCGTGCGGACCCCCGTGGCGGTGCTTTGCCTGCGGCGCTGGCCGCGCGAACATCCCACGCGGCGGCGGCTCGACTGGATCCACGCCGTGCTGACGCATGCCGCCGGTCGGGGCATCGATTTCCTGCCCGTTCCCCTAGCGACGTCGCGGGGGGAAACGATTGTCGAGCGGGACGGGCACCTATGGGAGCTCGCCCCGTGGCTACCGGGCCGTAGCGATTTTGCCGCCCAGCCGACCGTCGAGCGACTGGAAGCAGCGCTCGCAGCCTTGGCGAGATTCCACATCGCGGTGGCCGATTTTCCGACGAATGCGCCTCGGATCGGCCCCGCGCCGGGCATTGCTGCTCGACTTGAACAGGCGAGCAAGCTCGCGGCCGAAGAACTCGACCAGCTTTCGGCGGCCATCGCGGACCACGACTGGCCGGAGCTTGTGGAACGCGCCCGAGGCATCGTGGCGGCGTTGAAGGCCCCCCTGCCCCGGGTTCGCCCGACGTTACAGCAAGTCCGCGAACGATCGGTGCCGCTGGCCCCCTGCCTGCGCGATATCTGGCACGAAAACGTCCTCTTCGAGGGGGAGCACGTGACGGGGATCGTCGATTTCGGGGCGATGCGGGTCGATAGCGTCGCGACCGACGTGGCGCGACTGTTGGGCAGCATGGCGGTCGATGATCTGCCGAAGTGGCGGGCAGGACTGGCGGCCTATCAACAGGTGCGTCCCCTCTCGCACGACGAGTCCGAGCTGGTAGCCGCCTACGACGCGAGTGGCGTTTTGCTCGCTGGCGTTCACTGGCTACGGTGGCTTTATGTCGAGGGGCAGACGTTCGACGATCGGCCTCGAGTGCTAGCTCGCCTGGATCACTTCCTGGGGCGCCTGACGAGACTAGCGCAAGTCGACGCTGCGCCAGTCGCGGCGCTAGCGGTGCAATCCTTGCAACGGCCAGTCGTAAGCTAGGTGAACCGATCGGCTTGCGATTACGTATAACCGCCGAAGTTGACGTTTCGCCTGCCGATATATGAGTTGATCCGCGCGGGATTGTGGCGTCCGGACGACGTGTCGAGCTTGCGCGAAGGGATGATGCCGAACTCATTACCGCGGAAGCAGTTCGCTGCGCCCGCGCAGCGTTGACCGTCTGCCGAGAGTAGAAATAGAATAGGGCGGCAGAATTTGCCGTTTGGCGAGGCCAGATCGAGCTCGAACCTAGGGGATTTGGGATCCATGCGACGATTCGTACCTTTCGCCCTGGTGTGGAGCTTGGGTGTCTTGGCCCTGGCCAGCCTGCTTCCTTCGCCGCTGCTGGCCTATCAATTTCCGGGAGAGGAAGAGTCTCCCATCAAGGTCTCGGCGCAGTTCACCGCCGCGACGGCCGATCAACCGGCCAAACTGTTCATCACGGCCAAGATCGCCGAGCCGTGGCACATCTACTCGATCACGCAGAAGAAGGGGGGCCCGCTTCCGACGAAGATCACGCTGGCTCCGTCCGATGCCTACCTGGTTGACGCGGAGTTCCGTGCCTCGCCGGCTCCAGAGAAGCGGACCGAGCCAGATCTCTACGGCGACCTGGTGATCGAGGAGCACACGGAAGAGGTCACCTGGTGGGCGCCGATCGAGTTCGCCAATGGCATCGATCCGCGGGCCCTGACGATCAACGGAAAAATCAATGTGCAGGCATGCAACGACGAGTCATGCCTGCCGCCGAAGAACTATTCCTTCACGGCCGTGCTGGGAGATGGTGTCGAGGTCGAGGAGGAAGCTCCCGACGCGGTCGCTGCCGACGGCGCCTCGATCGGCATGCCACCTGTGGGGCCTGCGGCGCCGACCTTCGATCCGAATCAACTCCAGATCGTCGGCGATGATGAACTGGCGAACATGCCGATCTGGCTCGCCCTGTGCGCCGGTCTCGCCGGCGGCATGCTGTTGAATCTCATGCCCTGCGTGCTGCCGGTGATCGGGCTGAAGATTTTGGCCTTCGTCGAGCAGAGCCACCATCAACGCTCGAAGGTCTTGCTGCTCAACGTCTGGTACTCGCTGGGTCTGCTGTCGGTGTTCATGATTCTCGCCTCGCTGGCTGTCTTCGCCGGCTTCGGCTGGGGGCAGTTGTTCACGCTGCCCGAGTTCAACGTGGTGCTGGCGGGGGTTGTGTTCGCGATGGCTCTGAGCTTCTTGGGAGTATGGGAGATTCCCATCCCCGGCTTTGCGGGGGGCACGAAGGCCCATGAGCTTTCGTCGCAAGAAGGGGCCTTCGGCGCATTCACCAAGGGGGCCATCACGACGGTTCTAGCCACGCCCTGCACGGGACCCTTTCTCGGCACGGCCCTGGCCTGGGCGATTCGGCAGCCGGCCTACCTGACTTACGCGGTGTTCGCCAGCGTGGCGCTGGGCATGGCCAGTCCCTACCTGCTGATCGGGATGTTTCCACGGTTCATCCGCTGGCTGCCCAAGCCAGGCGCGTGGATGGATACGTTCAAACAACTGATGGGCTTCGTGCTGCTGGCCACGCTCGTCTACTTGTTCTCGTTCATTCAAACCTGGTACATGGTGCCGACGTTCGCCCTGCTGATGGGCATCTGGCTGGCCTGCTGGTGGATCGGCCGTACGCCGGGCTATGCACCGCTGCCCGCGCGCGTGCGAGCCTGGGCCGAGGCCGTGGCCGTGGTCAGCGTCGTGGCGTTTCTGTCCTTCACCTGGCTGGGTGAAGAGATGCGCGGCCGTTTCGCCCTGACGGTCGATCGTGAGATTGCGGCCCGGGTCGGCTCGGAAGGCATGGTGCCTGTCGCCAGCAACCACGCCGGGCTCGCCTGGCAACCCTTCACGCGGGCCAACTTCGACCGCCTCGTAAGCGAGAATAAAACGGTGCTGGTCGACTTCACCGCCGATTGGTGCCTGGTGTGCAAGACGCTCGAGGCCACCGTGCTCAGCACCGACGAGGTACGCAAGGTCGTTGACACGAATCAGATCGTGCCGTTGCAGGCCGACTGGACGCACCAGGCGCCGGAAGTCACTGAGATGCTGACGCAACTCGGCAGCAAGCAGGTGCCCGTGCTGGCGATCTTCCCGGCCGGACGTCCTAACAGCCCCATCGTGTTACGCGACACCTACACGACGAACAAATTGCTCGCGGCGCTGGAAGAGGCGGGCCCATCGAAGGGGGCTGGTCCCGCGGCATCGACGGCCATGAATCGGCCGTAATCGACGACGGCAGCGGTGCGTGTGCCATGCCCTCACCGTACGCGGGGTGGGCATGTGATCGACGCTCGAACGCATGGCCACCCGGAGTACCGTGAGGCCATGGCACCCTGAAATGAAAATCTAATCAGCAAATCGGCGCGTTTAGCTGCGCCACGCGACGCCGCGCTCGCCGGAATGCACCTGGCCGATCGTCCAGCTTTCCAGGCCGAAGTCGGCCAACTGGTGGCGGATGCTCTCGGCGTAATAAGGGCTGACGACAAAGACCAGCCCCACACCCATGTTGAACACCTGGGCCATTTCCTCGTCGGGCACTTCGCCCAGCCGCTGCAGCCAGGGGAAGACGGGCTGAATTGTCCAACTGCCGCGCTCGATCACCGCGCGGATCCCCGCGGGCAGGATGCGTTCGAGATTTTCAAATAACCCGCCGCCGGTGATGTGCGCCAGACCGTGGACGACCGACTTCACGCGATAGTGGTTCAACACGGCGCGGACGGCACGCGCGTAAATGCGCGTGGGGGTGATGAGCGTTTCGCCGACGGTGGCGCCGAGTTCTTCGATAGGATCTTCCACGGCGAGGCCGGCTGCCTCGAAGACGATCTTCCGCGCCAGGCTGTAGCCGTTCGAGTGCAGGCCCGACGACGCCACGCCGATCAGCACGTCCTCGGCCGCGATGGCCCGTCCATCGATGACGCGGCGACGATCGACCACGCCGACGCAGAAGCCGGCCAGGTCGTAATCGCCGCGGGAGTACAGGTCGGGCATGATGGCGGTCTCGCCGCCAAGCAGCGCACAGTCGGCCTCGACGCACCCCTGGCTGATGCCCGAGACGATTTGTTCGAGCAGCGTCGGGTCGTCGTGTGACATGGCGACATAATCGAGAAAGAAGAGGGGTTCGGCCCCGCAACAGAGAGCGTCGTTGATGCTCATCGCCACGAGATCGATGCCGACCGTATCGTGCCGGCCGCAGAGCTGAGCCACCTTGAGCTTCGTGCCGACGCCGTCCGTGCAGGAGACGAGGACGGGATCTTCGTAGCGCCGCGCAAAGAGCGAGCTAGCGAAGTCGAGCTGAAATAGCCCGGCAAAGCCACCATCCAGCGGCAGCACGCGGGGCGTATGGGTGCGACGGAGCAAGGCAGGCAGCCGGGCCATCGACTGGCGATAGACGTCGAGATCGACCCCGGCGTCCTTGTAAGTCAATTTCGCCATTGGCTTTGACCGCCTCCTGCTGCGAAGTGGAACGCGATTCTAGGAAGCGCGCCCTTCGATTGTCAACGCACCGGACGGCCCCGCGGGGGTAACAAAAAGTGGTCAGTGGTCAGTGGGCAGTGGGGCCCGATACCCCGGGTGTTGCTCGGGGCTACCCTTGGTCTGCCCTTCGGGGCGAAGGGGAGTTCGCTTGCGGCGCGTCGTCGGGGCTGCGAAACTTGTGTTGCCTGGGTCGTGCTTTCCTCCGACCCGATAGTTCGGCAGAGCATGGTTCCTTCTTCTTGGGAGACTCGTCTGTGAAATCGGTGTCGATGCGAGTTGGCGCGGTCGTGGCCACGATGTTGGTGCTTGGCGCGGCTGGGGCCGTGGTGTGGGCGGCCGATCCTCCGGCGGCTCCGGCAACTTCGACCTATGCCCCGGCCGAGGACTTGATCGCGCAGGTGAACGCCTCGATCAAAGATCTCGAAGAAGCCCTAAGCTCGGCCGACGACTTTGAAGTCAAGCAGACGCGCGTCAAGCGAGAGGCGAACACGCTGGCTGCCCTGGGACTGGTGCTGGCCTGGCACGACACCGATCACCCGCTCAAGAACGTGGCGCCGGCGCTCGTGCCCGCGGCGCAGAAGCTGGCCGCCGCCAAGTCGCTCGACGAGGCGCAGCCTGCCCTAGCGGGGGTGCAGTCCGTCCTTGCTGGTAGTAGCGAGAAGAGCGATCCGCCGGCCTGGGGCAAGGTCGCCAGTCTGGGAGCCCTGATGAAGCAGGTCACGTTCGTCAACAGCCGACTGCGTCGCAACGTGACCGGCAGTCGTTTTGCGATGCAGGCGAACGATACGGCCCGCTATGCCGCCCTGTTGGCGGCGATCGCGCAGGCGACACAATACGACACGCACGAGGTCAAGGACGAAGCCCAATTGCCCCAATGGTACGACTACAGCATTGCCATGCGCGATTCGGCGGGTCGCATCAATGCCGCGGCAAAAGCGGGAGATCAAGATGCGGCCAAGGCCGCTTTGGGGGATCTGGACAAGAGCTGCAGCGGCTGCCACAAGACGTTTCGCGTCGAAGGCCAGTAGTGGTCCGCGCCGCGAACCGCTCGATGCGGCAGCCTCGCGCGCATTGGCCGATTTCGCCTGATCTGCACTTCCTACACGCCCCGCAGGGCGCGAACTTCACACGGGAAAAAGGCTGCCTTTCCCGCGCGAAGCCGGCGCTTCGCGCGCCAGGGGGTGGTATTCTTGCTCATGGCAACGAGCATCTTGAGACCGTCTGAGTTCCTTGGCATGCCCCTGGCGCACCCAGCCCTGCAATTCAATCATCCGCTGCCCTATGGGCCGCTCTTGCACGATGGTGGAGTGCAGTTCGTCGTCTTCAGCCGTTCGGCCACGGCGATGCGGGTGCTGCTCTACGATCACGTCGACGACCGCGAGCCGGTCGACATCATTCAGTTCGATCCCCAGACCGATCGTTGGGGAGATATCTGGAGCGTGTTCGTCCCAGGCATCGGCGCCGGCCAACTCTATCACCTGCAAGCCGACGGGCCGTTCGATCCCGATCGCGGGCACCGCTTCGACGGGCGCGCGCGTTTGATTGATCCCTACGCACGCGCGCTCGCCGGCGAATTTCTGCCGGCCGACGATCGTGTGATTCGACCGCCCAAGTGCGTCGTGGTTGATGAATCGTTCGACTGGCAGGGAGATCGCCACCTGCGACGCAGCCTTTCGGAGACGATCATCTACGAGATGCACGTGCGCGGTTTTACGGCCTCGCCGTCGAGCGAAGTCGATCAGCCGGGCACGTACCTGGGCGTGATCGACAAGATTCCGTACCTCAAGTCGCTCGGCGTCACGGCGGTCGAATTGATGCCGGTACACGAGTTTCCGATCTACAACTGCTGGGGTCATCAGGACGATCGTCCCAACTACTGGGGCTACGACCCGATGGCCTTCTTCTCGCCGCACCGTGGGTACGCGGCGAGCAAGACGCCCGGCGCGCAGGTCAACGAGTTCAAGCAGATGGTGCGAGCGTTGCACCAGGCCGGCATCGAGGTGATTCTCGAT
Organism: Pirellulales bacterium; assembly: GCA_019636335.1. Classification (NCBI taxonomy): domain Bacteria; kingdom Pseudomonadati; phylum Planctomycetota; class Planctomycetia; order Pirellulales; species Pirellulales bacterium. The sequence continues at coordinate 196,302 of JAHBXR010000010.1, read as the reverse complement.
GTCGTCTACAACCACACGGCCGAAGGCAACGAACTCGGCCCGACGCTGTCGTTCAAGGGGCTCGAAAACCGCGTCTACTACATGCTCGAGAACGGCGGCGGTCGTTACCGCAATTTCTCGGGCTGCGGCAACACGGTGAACGGCAATCACCCGATCGTCCGCGAGATGATCTTCCACAGCCTCCGCCACTGGGTGCTGAACTATCACATCGACGGGTTCCGCTTCGACCTGGCTTCGATCTTGAATCGCAATCGCAGCGGCGAGCTGGTGCCGAATCCCCCGCTCGTCGAGGCGATTGCCGAAGATCCGCTGCTCGCCGATACGAAGATCATCGCCGAGGCGTGGGATGCGGCCGGGGCCTACCAGGTCGGTTCCTTCTCGAACATGCGTTGGGCCGAGTGGAATGGCCATTACCGCGACGATCTGCGCCGTTTCTGGCGCGGCGACTCGCACATGGTGGGGGCCCTGGCCACACGTCTGGCGGGCTCGAGCGATTTGTACGAAAAGAGCGGTCGCCGCCCCTACCACAGCATCAACTTCATCACGTCGCACGACGGTTTTCCGCTGAACGACCTGGTGAGCTACGCCGTCAAGCACAACGAGGCCAACGGCGAAGGCAATCGCGACGGCGACAACAACAATCACAGCGACAACTACGGTTTCGAAGGCCCCACGCAACGCAAGGGGGTCGAGCAGGTTCGTGCCCGGCAGATTCGCAACATGCTGGCCTCGCTGCTGCTGAGCAACGGCGTGCCGATGCTGCTGTTTGGCGACGAGTGTCGCCGCACGCAGCGTGGCAACAATAACGCGTACTGCCAGGACAATGAAATCTCGTGGTTCGATTGGAGCCTGATCGGGGCGAACGCCGATCTCGTCCGCTTCGTGCAGATATTGATCGAGTTCCGCAAGAATCAGCCGTCGCTTCGCAGCACGCGCTTCCTGCGTGGCGAGCCGCGCGGTCCGGGAGCCCTGCCCGACGTCGGCTGGTACAGCCCCAACGGCAACTACATCGACTGGGACTGTGTCGGCCATAGCCTGGCATGTCTGCTGGGGGCGCCTCGCCCCGAAGCCGGCCGCCGTTCGGGGAACGATATTCTGATCTTCTTCCACGGCGGACGCATGCCGCAGGATTTCGTCTTCCCGAAGCTGGCCTTCAACTTGAACTGGCGTCTGTTCATCGACACGGCGGCAGAATCGCCCAAAGATGTCTATCCCGGCATCGATGGCCCCGAGGCTCCCGCCAGCGGACGCATTACGCTCAGCGATCGCTCGCTCGTCTGCTACGTAGCGACTTGATCGCGCGGTGAATGGCTCCTGTTAAGCCCTGACGGTCGCAGCGCGGTCAACGATTCCGTTCCGGCGTGCGATCGGGTTGACTTGCGCGACGGCTGCACGCCTTATAAGTGGGGCATCTTGCGCCGCAAGCGAAATCTCTCCGAGCGACACACCGTGCCGATCCTGCAAGCACGGCAATCGGCGACCGCAACTTCTCGGGATTTGCCGCACGAACGTGCTTCACGCTGATAGTCCGCCCTCCGTCCGTCGACAATGGAAGAAGATCGCGGGACGGGGGGCGGCAGGCTCTCAAGGAATGGACCCGGTCACGGAACGACCGGTGATGAAAAGTCTTCGCAACCCGCAAACTCTCGACGCGGGCCGAGACTGCTTGCTCCACGGAGGATTCAACGATGCGCCGCAGTTGGGCCGGGGTCGGGTTGTTTTTTTGCCTGCTGCTGAGCAGTTCGACGGCCGCGGCCGGGGGCATTGCCTGGCAGTCGGATGTGGCGGAGGCCTGGGGCGAAGCGGTCGAGCAGCAACGACCGCTGTTGATCTTCGTCACGCGCGACCACTGCAAGTTCTGCCTGAAGATGAAGAAGTCGACGCTGGTCGACGCGCAGGTGGTCGAGCACGTCGAAGAGGGGTTCGTGCCCCTGATGATCGATGCCTCGGCCGAGGAGAAGCTCGTCCGCGAGCTCAAGATCACCGCTTACCCGACGACGCTGATCGTGGCGCCCGACAAAACGATCGTCGAGCGCATCAAGGGGCACGTCACGCCCTCCGAGTTGGAAAAGCGACTGGCCGAGGCCGAGCGACGCCTGCGCGGCCTCGAGCGTCGCGAGATTGCCAGCAGCCGGCGCACGGCGAACAAGACGCGGTAGCGTCGCGGCGTGGACGCACCGGTCGCACGACCGGACCGGCTCGGGTATGCTGGCCGCCAACGACCCTCGAAGGCAAGACTGGCCATGCACGAAGAATTCCGGCTGGTGCCTGCGGGCGGCATCGAGATCGAACAGCAGATTCGCTGGGGGGATCTCGACGCGCTCGGGCACGTGAATAACACCGTCTATTTTCAGTTCTGCGAATCGGCACGCATTGCCTACTTCACGGCGATCGGGATTGAGCGGTTCAAGACTCGCCCCACCGACGGGCCGGGCATGGTCAGCGGCTCGCTCAACTTCCGCCGGCAGTTGCACTACCCCGGTCGCGTCACCGTCACGGCGCGCGCCACGCGGATCGGCGAGAAGTCGTACACGCTGTCGTACGTGATTCGCGACGCCGCATCGGGCGAGGTGGCCGCCGATGGGGAATCGGCGTGCGTCTGGGTCGACTACGCGGCGAGCAAGGCGATGCCTCTGCCGGCCGAGATGGTGGCGCGCATTCGCGAGATCGAGCAGATGCCCCAGGGATGAACTGCTTGCGCTACTGCGGACGCTTTCGCGAGAGGCTTTCTACCGACAAAAGGACCAGAGTCGCAAAATCGTTGGTGCCCGGCAGCCACCAGAGGAACCGTGCGACGTGTGTGCGACAAGAGAGGGAAGTGGCCTGCCGGTCTTCAATCCTCTTATCGCTGCGCGACACGGACGATTTTCCGACTCGGGCCCAGCCCGCTGGCAACGCCGCTCCGGAAAATCGTCCGTGCCACCCCCCACCGCTTGACCGCAACATCAAGGGTTAACGACGTAGAGTGCCACGCGGATGCAGACGTGTGCTCAGCGCGTGCGTGATCTGGGAACGAGCCAGCACGGCCACGCCATGGTGCCATGCGCTCGTTCACTCGGCCGAGCAGAGGCGGGCGACGCCGATCGCTTGCTTGCCCGACTTACGGCCGTTGATCTCCGACTCGACCAGGTCGCGAAGTTCTTCCAGATAGCGTTTGTCGGTGGGGCGGCCAAAGGTGTGGAGCAACCAGAGCAAGGGACGCAGCCACAGCGGCAGACCGGCGTTTCGCAGGTGGAGCTGCTGCTTGACTCGCGTCGTTCCTCCCTGGACCTCGTCGAGGCGGTATTCCTCGAGCACGAAGCGGTCGGGCCGAGCGGGATCGCCCTCGTGGCGCAGCACTAGACGCGAGGGCACGGCAAGCTCGACCACGGTGACTCGAAACCTCTCGCTCTGGCGCGTCATGCGGTAGGTGATCCAGAATCGCTCGCCGATCGTGAGGAGACCGCGCGCTTCGCGATCGACGCCGACGATCTTCGGATTCCAGCCCGCCATCAATTCGGGATCGGCCACGTAGGGCCAGACCTGGTCGGGGCGGGCTGCGATCTGAATGCGATCTTTCATGGGCGCCGGAATAGGCTGAGCGGACGTCGACGAGACGTAGGATTCGCACCGCAAAGCAAGTCTAGAACTCAACGGCCGCGCGTCAATCGTGGCGATTGCGCCAGACACGCAGGTTTTACCGCGGCAACTGCGACCAGGTGCATTGGCGCGCCACCGGGCCACGACGCGTGTCAGGTAACCGTGAAAGCTTCTCGGCACGGGCGCGACACGCCAGGACCCCGCCGCCCTTTTCTCCAGTCAGGCATTCTCCTACGATGCCTGACGCGGCGAGATGTCCGGGAGGCATGTCTGCCGATACAAGCTCGTGTGGGACCAGTTCGGTCGATATCGGACGGACGGTCTGGCAGGCTTCACCGCCTTGTGTGGAACACCGCATGTGCCGTTTCTTTGGATTTCGAGCTACCGAACCGACCGAAATCTCATGCTCGCTCGTGAAATCTCCCCACGCCCTGTTGGCCCAAAGCCGGGTCGACCGCCGTGGCGAGACGCATCCCGACGGTTGGGGAGTAGGGTATTACGCGGGAGCGACTCCCGAGATTATTCGTAGTCCGGCGCCCGCCTACGACGACGCGCAGTACCTGGCCGCCGCCGAGCGGATCTGCTCGCCGACGGTGCTGGCCCACGTGCGGCAGGCGTCGGTCGGGGGAGCCTCGCTCGAGAATACCCACCCGTTTACTTATGGCCGTTGGGTGTTCGCCCACAACGGCACGGCACGTCCCTTCGACGAGGTCGAACCGCTGCTCGTGGCCGAGACCGACCCGCGTTATGCGAGTCTTCGCCTCGGCACGACCGACAGCGAGGCGATTTTCGTCTGGCTGCTGAGTCGCATGCTGCGCGCGGGGCTCGATCCCGCCTCGCCAGCGACCGACGTTCCCCGCACGGTGCAGCTTGTGGCGGATGCCACGCGGCAGTTGGCAAGCTGGTGTGCCGAGGCGCCGCCGGAGAATGCCGCGCGGTTGAACCTCATGCTTACCGACGGCGACTTGCTGATCGTCACACGCTGGAATCACACGTTGAGTTGGCTCCAACGCGACGGCGTACGCGATGCCGAGGCGTGCGGCGCCGCGCCGGCGCGGCGGACCGGCGACGATTATCGGGCGGTGATCGTTGCCTCCGAGCCGCTGACTGACGAGGCCTGGCAGGAAGTGCCCGATCGCAGCATCGTTTGGATCGACGGCGATGTGCGAGCCGAGTTGCAGCCGCTGTAGATCCGGCTCGTCGTTTGTATCGGCACAGACGCCGCAGAGAATCGTGGCTACGAGCTGCGCACCGGGGTGGAATGCGAGTTCTTTGTCGTGGCAGGGGATGGGCGTTCGATCGCAGACATGCACGATCGGCAGCCGAAGCCCTGCTACGACCAACAGGCCCTCGTGCGGCGTTACGATCTGGTCTCCCAACGCCATCAGCTATTCCGGCAATAACCGCACACACATGATCCGGATTCCCGGTCCCGGGTGGTGCGAATTGCGGCTGCCGGACGGGGCGGCCAATCCCTATCTGCTGGCGGCTGTCATCGCCGAGGCGGGGCACGACGGCATTGCCAACCGTCGCGACCCGGGCAAACGTTTCGACACGAACGTCTATTGGGATGGGGCGTCGGAGGAGTCGCTCCGCACCTTGCCCGACAACCTGCTCGACGCTCTACGGGCCTTCGAGCGGTCGGAGATGCTTCGCGAGGGGCTCGGCCCAGGGTTTGCCAAGTCATATCTGAAGCTGAAGCGGGCGGAATGGCGGGCCTACGCCCGGCACGTCTCTTCCTGGGAGGTCGAGCACACGCTCGCTTGCTGACGTCGGCAGGTGGCGCCGGGGTTCAGCAGCCTTAGAAGGCCTTGTTTTTGCGGCGTTATCATCGCTACGAAGCGATCGGTCACGCAGCGACCGGGTCGAGCGATAGCCGCGCACTTGCCCCGGCCGGTAAGTGCCGAACCAGGCTGCTCCGCCCTTCGCCCCTGTCGGCTGGGTAAGATATACTCTCAACGACGCGCCCTCGTGTGCCGATGGTAAAAGGGCGTCTCCTTGATGCGACCGCCCCCTGATTGCGGGTGCCTTGCGGTTCGCCCCCGGTACCCGATGGGAAGGAAGTTGCTCCGCGGTGTCAGTGCCTCGACGACGGCGTTCGACGGTCAATGGGCGCCGCGCCCGGCGACGCAGCGACCCTGCTTGGGTCGAGTTGTCGAACGAAGAACTGCTCGATCTGCGCCTGTGCGATCTCGGGTTGAAGATCGAAGGCACGATCATTGAGCCGCGCATCGAGCGACTCTACAGCGAGTTGGCGGCGCGCGGTCTCGAATTCCGCCCGCACTTCTGGTTGTCGGAAGAGTGGTTCACGCCCGACGGCGTGCCCGGCATTGCCGTGCCCTTCTACCTGGCGCATCCGCGTTTGATGAAGCTCGAGCGCCGGCAGATGCTCGAAGTCGAGGGAGGCACGCGCGAATGGTGTCTGCGCATTCTGCGTCACGAAGCGGGGCACGCAATCGACAACGCCTACCGCTTGCATCGCCGGCGCGCCTGGCAAGAGACGTTCGGACGCTCGTCGGAACCGTATCCCGAGTTTTATAATCCGAAGCCCTACAGCAAGAAGTTCGTCTTGCACCTCGACTCGTGGTACGCACAAAGCCATCCGGCAGAAGATTTTGCCGAAACGTTCGCCGTGTGGCTCAAACCGGACTCGCGCTGGCGAAAACGTTACGCGGGCTGGCCGGCGCTCAAGAAACTAGAGTATGTTGATACGCTCATGGCGGAGATCGCCGACAGCGCGCCCCCGGTTCGGTCGCGGGCGCACATCGAACCGATCTCGCAGATCAAGAAGACCCTACGCGAACATTACGAAGCCAAGCGCGCCCGCTACGGCACCGATTACCCGGTATTCTACGAGCGCGACCTGCGGCAATTGTTCTCCGACTCGCCCAAGCATGCCCGCAACGAATCGGCGGCGGCGTTCTTGCGGCGGATTCGGCCCGAGATTCGCAAGCGTTGTGCGCAATGGACAGGTACGCACGAATACACGATCGACCAGGTGTTGCAGGAGATGATCGCGCGTTGCCGGCAGTTGCGGCTACGGCTTGATCGCTCTGAACGGCAGGCCAAGCAGGACGCCACGGTGCTGTTGACCGTGCAGACGATGAACTATCTGCACGGGGGCCACCACAGGTTGGTGCTATGAAAAAACGACGCGTGCTGGTGTTGATGCACGAGGACCTCGTCCCGCCCGACAGTATCGAGGGGGTGACCGACGAGGAAATGGCCCCGTGGAAAACGGAGTACGACGTCGTCGCGGGACTGACGAATCTCGGTCACGACGTCCGTCCCCTGGGGGTGCGCACCGACCTGGGGGTGATCCTCGAAGCCATCGAGTCGTGGAATCCCCACGTCGCCTTCAACCTGCTCGAGGAGTTCCACGGCGTAGCCGTCTACGACATGCACGTCGTGAGCTACCTGGAGTTGTTGCAGCGCGCCTACACGGGTTGCAACCCGCGGGGGCTGATGCTGGCGCACGACAAGGCGCTGTCGAAGAAGATTCTGACCTATCACCGCATTGCGGTGCCCGACTTCGCGGTCTTTCCGAAAGGGAAGGCCGTGCGACGTCCGCGGGGGCTCGAGTTCCCGCTGCTGGTGAAGTCCTCGACGGAAGACGCCTCGCTGGGCATTTCGCAGGCCTCGGTCGTCCATAGCGACGACAAGCTGGTGGATCGCGTCGCGTTTATCCACGAGCAACTCGGCACCGATGCGCTGGTCGAGCAGTACATCGAAGGCCGCGAACTGTACGTGGGCGTGATCGGCAATCGCCGGCTGCAGACGTTCAATACCTGGGAGATGCTGTTCAACAAGATGCCCGAGGGGTTGGCCCGTATCGCCAGCGCCAAGGTGAAGTGGGACTTCAAGTACCAGGCGAAGTACGGCATCACGACCGACCGCGCACGCGACTTGCCCGAGGGGCTGGAGGCGGCGCTCGAGAAGCTCAGCAAGCGCATCTACCGCACGCTGGAGATGAGCGGCTACGCTCGCATGGACTTTCGTCTGCGCGAAGATGGCAAGATCTTCGTGCTCGAGGCGAACCCCAATCCGAACCTGGCCTACGGCGAAGATTTCGCCGAATCGGCCGAAACGTCGGGGGTGAACTACGAAGAGCTGCTGCAGCGCATCTTGAACCTGGGGCTGAGCTACCAGGCCGAGTGGCAGATGGAATGAAGTGTGCCCTTAGGGTGATCTTTGGATATTAGATATAATCCATTATTCCGCTTCACGCAGCCCATGAGCCTCGGGCGCCCAACGGAAGCTCGTAATGCGTGAGGGCACCGTTCTTCAAAGTGGCTCATTGGCCGCGCGGACAGCAATAAGCATAGAGCCAACGTAATATCCCACGACAACTTGGCGATGCACGAGGTCGAGTATGGTCACTACTCAGTTCAATCGCGATGCGCTTGCAAGATGGTATGCCAAGCAGCATCTGATGACCGATCCGGGGATCCGGTCGATTTACTATTTGCCGGGGGATTCACCTGAGCGGGAAGTTCGACTTCTCGAGGTCAACGAGTTGATTGGAGAACTCGACGATGCGGCAATTGAGCCAATCGACTATGGGGTCGATTCTGGCTCGGAGAATATGCACCGGCTTTTTGTCATGGATGTAACTCCCCAGCAATGGGAGCGTATTGAAGCCGCGACAATGCGCTTGCCCGCCGGGTGGACGCTGGAAGGGCGAGTGGAATTTCACCGAAAATCGAAATGAACGATGCGCAGTGACTTTGGTGGCAGCAGGCGCAATCCGACTACAAGGTGCTGGTCCTATTTCGACAAGCGGGCATGGTAGATTCCTGCCATGAATTGCACTATCTACAGATGGCGACAGAGAAACTGGCCAAGGCATACTTTTGGAAAACCAATCAGTCACCGATGAAGAGCCATTCGGCATTTGTTCGGTTCATGAAGGCGCTGGTGAGCAAGAATACCAGCAAACGAGAACGAGATAGGATCGCGAATGTCTTAGGGTTCAAGCGGTTCTCGTCGTTTCGAACTAGGGTTTACTCCATTCTGCCTCGACTGCACGAATTGGAACGCATGGCGCCTGCGTTAGCCGGCGACGACGGACCCAACGCCGAGTATCCCTGGCCACGAAACGCTCCGCAATTCGCTCCCGCGAACTTCCGTTTCAACCTGATCGACTGGACAGAATCCGCGCACGGTCGTCAGTTAATGAATGTTCTCCAGCGTGCGATAGAACGCTTTCCGCAGTACGCATAGTCTCCTTCAGAGCCAATGATTCAGGGCACCTGCTGCTCGAGTAATCAGTCGTTGAGCACGATATGCTCCGGAGCAGGATGACACTCGAAGAGAGCATCTTCGGGAAGGAGCCATCAGGCCGACGGAGTAGGGCATCGACGGCTGCACGGCACGGGGCTACATCGACGCGAGTCGTCGGTGATTCTCGCCGATTCGTCGGGTACGCTGCGCTGCAACGCCCGCCTCTTGGGCGAAGGTCGGCCAGCGTTCGATGGCGGCGTCCACTTCTCGTAGCATCGTGTCGAGCCGCTTGCCGCGAAACAGCCGGAAGCGTTTGGCGGCCGTGCGAAAATCATCCTGGGTAAAGCCATCGCGCTTGCCGTTCAGCGTCATTTGATGCTGGTTGGTCCAGTGGCCGGCCGGATTGTAGCTATAGACGACGTCGAACGCCGGCGCCAGGTGCCAGACACCTCGCTTGTCCATTAGGAAGGCGATGTTCTTGGTGTGGTCGTCCTGGTTCCGGGCGAAAATATTGAACACGGCACGACGTAAAAGTTGCTCGCGCACATCCACGGAGAGCTGCAGATCAACGGCCATTTGTAAGGCCTGTTCGTAGCTGTAGGCGCCCGCCTGATTGAAATCGTAGTGCCCCAGGGCGCACAGCGACTGCATGAACAGCTTCTGCCCGTCGTCGGTCCGGTCGAAACGCTGCGTCATGAAGTGGTGGCGGCCATTTTCCGACAGCAGGCGGCAGCGCGACATCGCGAGGCCCGCCTCGAGGGCCATCAAGTAGTAGGCATACTCGATCTGTCCGTATCCTCGCGGATCGTTGACCTCCTTGTCTCGATTCTCGGAGACGCCATCGAACTTGAGGAGCCAATAGGTGAAGCCCGCGGGGGCGGTGACCTGTCCCGAGCGCACCTGGCCGGTGGCCTCGTTCCAGGCGATGACCGCCTTGGCCCGCGCGCCGCCGGCCGACGTGCCGACGCGAAGAATGTCGGCCAAGGCGTCCTGGTCGCGTGGGCTTTCGCGGAGCTTCGTCTTCCACCGCTTCTTCTGAGTGAGCACCTGCGAGGCGAGCTCGACCAGTTCGGCCACGTCGACGGGAACGGACTTCGAAAGCCCACCGCGGATCGCCGGCCGGAATTCCAAGGCGCCCAGGCCGCGCGAGCCGAGATAGCAGAGTCGTTCGACGGGATTAAAACTGCCGGGCGAGCGCCCCTGACGCACCAGCCATTCGTCGATCAGCAAGCTGCCGAACTTGTCGGGCAGGCAGTCGGCCAGTATGCCGGGCAAGCCGTGAAAGGATGGTTTGGCCAGCGCGGGGAAGGAATAGATCGTGGGGCCGAGGGGCATCGTTCGCGGGGCGAGCTCGATGCCGCTGTCGCGAAAATCGCGCGCGTATTCGAAAGCGGCAAGCTCGCGTTCGCTGTTCCAAGAGACAGCGCCGATCTCGTTCCCCCAAAGCTGGACCGTGGCCACGTCGACGGGCATGGTCAGTTCTTCCAGCGCCAGGTTTTCGTGGGGGGCTTTGCCTTCTTCGGGCTCGTAGCCCGTTGCCGTAGCGAGCCCCGTTGTTTGGCCAACTCGAGTGGGCTTGGAGGCGGAGGCGGCAGAAACAGGTCGAGCTGGGCCAACTCGCCCAGGGCGCGCAAGATGGCGATGACGGTTTCGAGCGTGGGCGAATCCCCTTCCTCGGCCTTTTGCAGCGTGCGACGGGCAATGCCCGCCTGACGCGCCAGGTCCCCTTGGGTCAGGTTTTTGTTGAGGCGGGCACGGCGCAGCCGGTCGCCCAGTTCGGCGAGGAGGGCGTCGTTGCTCAGATCGATGATACTCATAGTGCTCACAATCGTGCGCTTTGATGCTGAATTGTAGCACTAAGCGCACTTTTATGCGCAGTAATAATAGTTATTGAAAGCGCATTATAATGCTCTTTATATCCATAAAATCCAATCAAAGCGCACTAAAATGCGCATTATATTTGCTTTGATTTAGATTGTCGGGTAGTGCGGCTTCCCCTGCTCGCGCAGCTTGCGCCAGGAGTATTCCGCGCACTCGGGGTGAGCGATCCGATAGTCGCGTCGAGCTGCGGGCGTGGCGAACCATGCGTGGTAAAGCCAGGTGTGCAATCGCTTGGCTTCCGATTGCGCTTCGCGGAGCGTGCGACACGGGAACGAGTGAACTCCCGAGCAAATGCGGTACTTCAGGCAGTGGACTGCCGCGGCGAAGCAGTCCGTTGATCCGATGGGATGCTCGTTGATTTGCAGGGCGAAGTACTGGCGACCACCTGTCGCGTGGCCTGACTCATACCATACGACCCTTGTCCAGTCGTCGAACAAGTGATTGCGGGATCGCAGGTCGTGCCAGCCGAGTAGGCTGGCAAAATGTTCGAGACGAGCCACCACTCGAGCTGGCCGGGGGAATCGGGTCATCGATGGTCCCCATTCAAAGGCGTGTAAGACCGTCTCTACGGCACCTGTTGCTCGAGCAGCCAGTCTTCCAACACGATGTGCTCGATGAAGGGGGCTCGCAGCAGGGCTGCCCGGGACGAGAGCATTTTAGTGAGCCAGGGGCGGCGGGCGACGCGCGACATGGCCCGCAGGCCAAAACTGTTCAGCGAGCGCCCCTTCAATTGCACCTCGACGTTGTCGCTCAGACGCTTAAAGGTCGCCAGGATCAGGTTCGGCTCGGGGCCGACGTGGACGACCGTCTCCACGCCGGAGGAGAGCGTTTCGCACACCGCGTCCCAGAGCCGTTGCGGGTGGTCGATCCAGCGGTTCAATATCTCGCGGCTGTTGTAGTCGTTGTAGCTCACCTTGCCGGTGACGAGCGAGACGATCGGGATGGGGGGCTTGATGAACCCGCCGGGCATCGTGTGCATGTCGAACGCCGCGCGATTCACCAAGCGCTTTTCCCACAGGATCGGCGTATGCAGCGGCGGCCAACGATGGCTGTTCTTGCGCAGGTGAACCTGCTTGGGCATCAGCTCGTGCATGCGGCGTTGGAATCGCTCGACCGTGGTCCCCTGCCCTAGCACAAGCACCGTGTTGGGAGACAGGTAGGAGGAGATGGCGATCACCCCTTCTCCCTCGGCGTTGATCTCGAGGCACAAGCGGCGCACGGCGTCGACATCGAGCTCCGGCCCGCGCGAGAAGACAACTCCCATCGTCACGTCGCGCCCCAGTTCGGCGCATTCGCGGGCCATAGCCACGGGAGCCGGCACGATGTGCCGCATCTCGTACACGCCACAGCCGATGAGGGCGGCCACTTCCCCCAGGCTGTAGCCGAACGCCAGCTTGCCCTTGACCCAGTCGATGCCGAAGAACTCGCGCAGGATCTCGAGCTGGGCGAGCTCCACCGCCACGATGACTGAGATATCGGCCGCAAAGGTTTCGAGCGTGCTCTCGCCCTGGTTGCGCACCGTGGCGATGAGATCGAGGTGCTCGTGCGTCGCGTCCGAGGCCACCTCGCCCGCTTCGCGCAGATGTCGCTCGACGATCGGACCGTAGGCCGGGTGGTTCAGCAGCTCGAGGCTGCGCCCGTGATTGGTCACGTTGTAGCCACGGAAGGCAAAAGCGGCGGTCGACAACCGATCCTTGAAATTGAGTCGTTCTTTGGGGATATCAGCCATAAGCGCGGAAGTCGGCGATGATGTCAGTCCAGGTCTGAGAAGAGAGTGGCCGACCAGCTCGGCACGAAACGGAGCATCATAACAGATTGAGGGCAGGTTAAATCGGGGGGCCGCCCGAATCAATTCGGTGGACCGCCCAAGTGTACGACACGGGCCGGGCACGCGAACTCGCTCCTTGTCCCCTGTGGGCCGTCCGACTACAACCGAGAAGGTCGCATGCCATCGCGGCAGAGCACCGTTTTTATGGGTTTTTCGTACCTGGCCGATGTCTGACGTTGCCGAATTTCAACTCGCCGGGCAAACTGCCGTGGTGACCGGTTCATCGAGCGGCATCGGACGCGCGATCGCGCTCGAACTGGCCCGCTGCGGCGCCGACGTCGTCGTACACGCCCGGCGCTCGCGCGAAGGGGCCGAACAGACGGCGGCGGAGATTCGCCAGTCCGGCCGCCAGTCGCAGGTCTTCATGGCCGATCTTGCCGAACCGGCCGAGCAAGACCGCCTGGCGGAGGAGGCGTGGCAGTGGCGCGGCTCGCTCGATATCTGGATCAACTGTGCCGGCGTCGATCTGTTGACGGGCGAGGCCACGCGCTGGACGTTCGAGCAAAAGCTCGAGGCGCTGTGGCGCGTCGACGTCACGGCGTCGCTGCGGCTGGCGCGTGAGGTGGGGCGCCGCATGAAGGCGCGGGGACGCGGCGTGCTGCTCAACATCGGTTGGGACCAGGCCGATCACGGCATGGCCGGCGACAGCGGCGAATTGTTCGGGGCCTCGAAGGGGGCGGTCATGGCACATACGAAGAGCCTGGCGCTCTCGCTGGCCCCCGAGGTACGCATCAACTGTCTCGCGCCGGGCTGGATCAAGACAAGCTGGGGCGAGACCGCCTCGGCCGCCTGGCAGGAACGCGCGAAGCGCGAAGCACAACTGGGACGCTGGGGCGAACCGAGCGATGTTGCCCGGACCGCGCGGTTCCTGGTCTCCGAGGAATCGAGTTTCGTCACCGGCCAGGTCTGGGCGGTCAACGGCGGCTTCCAAGAATCGTGAACGACGATATGCCGCGCGAGCACCTTCATTTCGTTACCGGTCGACTGGCCGAGTTCGCCCTGAGGCAGCGACTGGCGGAGTTGGCTCCCGCCGTGGGCTTCGACTATTCGATCGGCGTGCTGGGCATCACCGTGGCCGCGCTGATGACGACCGAATGGGTGGCGAAGCGTCTCGAGCCCCCTGCCGCCGCGACGCGGGTCATCTTGCCCGGCTACTGCCGGGGCGAATTGGCCATCGTCGCGGAGAAGCTGCGACTTCCCGTCGAACGCGGGCCCAAGGATCTCCGCGATCTGGACGAATTCTTCGGCCAGCCCAAGCGTGGCCGAGCCGAGTATGGCGCCTACGATATCGAGATCCTGGCCGAGATCAATCACGCCCCCCGGCTGAGACGGGAGGAGATCGTCGCCGCGGCAGAGCGCCTGCGCGCTTCGGGGGCAGACGTGATCGATCTGGGGTGCGATCCCGGCGATACGTGGGGCGGAGTCGCCGAGGCGGTTCGCGCGCTGCGCGACGCCGGGCATCGCGTTTCCATCGACAGTATGAACACGGTCGAGATCGCCGCCGCGGCCAAGGCGGGCGCCGAGCTGGTGCTGTCGGTGAACCACACGAATCGCGATGCCGCGTCCGACTGGGGATGCGAGGTCGTCGTGTTGCCCGACGTGCCGGGCACGCTCGAGGGGCTGGAAGAGACAGTCGAGCAGCTGGCGACAGCGGGCGTGCGCTTGCGCGTCGATCCGATTCTCGAACCGATCGGCTTTGGCTTCGCCGCGAGTCTCGAGCGCTACATGCAGGTGCGCGCGCGAATGCCCGAGGCCGAGATGATGATGGGCATCGGCAATCTCACCGAGCTGACCGACGTCGATTCGGCGGGGGTGAACGTGCTCTTGCTCGGCGTGTGCGAAGAACTGGGCATTCGCAGCGTGTTGACGACCGAAGTGATCAATTGGGCTCGCAGTTCGGTGCGCGAATGCGATCTCGCGCGGCGCCTGGTGTATTACGCGGTGCGTCAGCGTGCGCTCCCCAAGCATGTCGAGCCACGGCTGGTCATGTTGCGCGATACGAAACCGCACACCTTCGGCGAGGAGGCGCTCTCGCGGTTGGCTGACGAGATTCGCGATCACAACTTTCGGCTCTTTGTCGAAGGGGGCCAGTTACACCTGATTTCCGCCGGCCTGCACCTGCGCGGCGAAGACCCCTACCTGCTGTTTCAGGAAATGACGTCGCGTGGCAATCGCACGCTCGATGCGTCGCATGCGTTCTACCTCGGTTACGAGATGGCCAAGGCCGTGACCGCGCTAACGTTGGGAAAAGACTATCGGCAGGACGAGGCGCTCGAGTGGGGATTCTTGACGCGCGCGGAGCAAAGCCACCGCGCGCGGGCAAGGAATAAGACAGATGAGCCGTCGTCGCACTCCAGCGAGGACAGCGCGAGCGAGGATGTCTGATGGTCACGCCGCTGCAATCCTCGGCACAGACTCTGCCATTGGTCGAGCAACTTCTGCCCGTGCCGGATACCGAGTCGCTGTTTCGCCGGCTCTGGTCGCTGCCGCACTGCGTTTTTTTCGATAGCGCGCGGCGCGAGAACGAGCTGGGGCGCTACTCGTTCCTGGCGGCCGATCCGTTCGAGTTTCTTGTCGCTCGCGTGGACGAACGAGGGGCGCTCGAGCGGCTGGCGGAACGCCTGCGGCGGCATGTCTCTGTCACGGTGCCGGGGCTGCCGCCGTTTCAAGGGGGTGCCGCTGGGCTGTTCAGCTACGACCTGGGGAGGCAACTCGAGCGTATTCCCTCGCCCCAGTTCGACGAGTTCGAGGTGCCCTGCCTGGCCGTTGGGCTCTACGACGTCGTCGTGGCCTGCGATCATGCCGAGAACCGCGCGTGGATCATCTCGCAGGGCTGGCCCGAGACTGGGCCCGCGCGGCGCGAGCGCCGAGCCCGCAATCGGTTGGCTCAAATGCGGGCATGGTTGACGACCGGCGAAGACTGTCCGCCCCATACGATCGAGCATCGTGCTGGGACGCTGCCGATCGAGGCGCTCGCTCCGCAATACGCCGTGGGCGGGATGCCGGGGCTCGCCAGCAATTTCTCGCGCGAGGGATACCTCGACGCCGTCGCCCGGGCAATCGAGTACATTCGCGCGGGGGACATCTTTCAGGTCAACCTGGCGCAGCGTCTGTTGTATCCTGCGGGCGACCACGCCGCGGAGTTGTACCTGAGATTGCGCCGCCGCAACCCGGCGACGTTCGCCGCCTATTTCGATCTGGGCGAGACGCAAATCGCCAGCGCCTCGCCCGAACGCTTCCTCCGCGTCTGCGATGGTCAGGTCGAGGCACGGCCGATCAAAGGGACGCGCCGACGATCAAGCTCGCCGGAGGCCGATCTCTTCACGGCCGACGAATTGCGGGCCAGCGACAAGGATCGCGCCGAGAACGTGATGATCGTCGATCTGTTGCGGAACGATCTGTCGCGGGTCTGTCGGCCGGAGAGCGTGCGCGTCTCGGAGCTATGTCGACTCGAACTGTATGAGTTCGTGCAGCACCTGGTTTCCGTCGTTGAGGGAACATTGTTGCCGGGCCGGACGGCGCTCGATCTGTTGCGTGCGGCCTTTCCGGGGGGATCGATCACCGGCGCTCCGAAGGTGCGCGCGATGGAAATCATCGCCGAGCTGGAACGCGTTGCGCGAGGGCCCTACTGCGGCGCCTTGGGATATCTCGGCTTCGACGGCACGTTCGACGCGAACATTCTCATTCGCACCGTGACGGCCTCGCGCGGTTGGTGGCAACTGCCCGTCGGGGGCGGAATCGTCGCTCCATCGGTGCCCGAACGCGAGTATGCGGAGACCTGGGACAAGGCCGAGGGGATGTTACGGGCCCTGGTCTGAGGGTATTCTGAATCGCGACTCGCCCGCTTCCTACCCGACTCGCATGTCCATTCTGCTGATCGATAACTACGATAGCTTCGTCCACAACCTGGCGCGCTACTTCGAGCGGTTGGGTCAGTCGACGCACGCGGTCAGGAACGACGCGATCGATGTCGCCGGCGTGCGGCGGTTGCGTCCTGCCGTGGTGGTGCTTTCTCCCGGTCCTTGCACGCCGCGCGAAGCGGGCTGTTCGCTCGACCTCGTGCGCGAGCTGTACCGGGAGCTGCCGATCCTGGGGATCTGCCTGGGACATCAAGCCATCGCCGAGGCATTCGGCGCGAACATCGTGCGCGCGAGAGAACCGGTACATGGTCGGGCCTCGCAAGTGCGCCACGGCGAACGGGGCATTTTTACCGGCTTGCCCAACCCGCTGGTCGTCGGACGCTATCATTCGCTGGTGGTCGATCCCGCGACGCTGCCGGCAGAGTTGGAGATAACGGCGACGACGACCGACGGCGCCGTCATGGCGCTCGCGCATCGTGAGTTGCCGCTGGTGGGACTACAGTTCCACCCCGAATCGATCCTTACTGAGCACGGTTACGAATTGCTGGCGGCCTATTTGCAGACGTGCGGGATCGCATCGCGCAGCCCGCGCCCCGCGATGCGCGACGAGCGGCCAGAAACGGCGCCGGCCCCCTTCGTGTTGCCGCAACACCCGGTGACCTTCTAGCGGCGTGAAACGCCGGCGGAGCTTCGCGTTGATTCTCGAGGGCATCGTTACCACCGAAAACGCCGATGGCTCGGTGAATGTCGCACCGATGGGCCCGACGATCGACGACCGCGCGGCGACGAGCGGCGACATCACGCGTTTGAAATTGCGACCGTTTCCCGACTCGACGACGTTTGCCAACTTGCGTCGTACCGGTCGCGGCGTCTTTCACGTGGTCGATGACGTCGAGTTCCTCGCCCGCGCCGCGATCGGGCGGCTCGAGCAGGCACCGCGGTACTTGCCGCCTGCGGACGGAGTTTGCCACGTCCTGACCGACTGCTGCCGGTGGTATGCCTTCGAGGTGCAAGCGATCGACGAAGCGGGGCAGCGCGTCACGATCGAGGCACAAGTCACGCAGGCAGGTCGGCGTCGCGATTTCGTCGGTTTTCATCGCGCGCGATACGCCGTGCTCGAGGGGGCGATCCTGGCGACCCGCGTTCACGTCTTGCCGGCGGCCGAGATCGAGGGAGAATTGGCCCGGCTGGCGATCGTCGTCAACAAGACCGGCGGCGCCGCGGAACAACGGGCATTCGAGCTGTTGCGGTCCTACGTCGCGGAAAAAACGGCTGCGGGCAAAGCGACTCACGTGGGGCAGTCGGTGCGCGTGGTGGCGCCGAGCCGGCTTCATTTTGGTCTGCTTTCTTTCGGAGAGACTCGCTCGCGCCAGTTTGGCGGCATGGGGGCCATGATCGATCGCCCTGGCTTGGAACTCTTGCTCGAACCGGCCGCCGCGTTTTCCGCGACGGGACCGCTGGCGGCACGGATCGAGCAGTTCGCGGCGCGGGTCGTGCGGCGTGGAAAGTTTGACATCCCGCCTTGCCGCCTGCGACTCGTGCGCGAGCCAGGGGAGCATATTGGCTTGGGCACCGGGACGCAGTTGGGGCTGGCCGTGGCGGCCGCCTTGCACGCGTTTGCCGGAAGGCCGTTGCCTGCTGCCGCCGACTTGGCGGCCATGGTCGAGCGTGGACTCCGCTCGGCCATTGGCGTGTACGGTTTTCTCGGCGGCGGTCTGATCGTCGAGGCCGGCAAGCTTGCGGACGAAGTCTTGGCGCCGCTCGTATCGCGGATCGCGTTGCCAGCGGAATGGCGTTTCGTCCTGGTCACGCCTCAACATCCCCCAGGCATGGCGGGAGACGCCGAACGACATGCCTTCGAGACGTTGCCCGCCGTGCCAATCTCGACCACCGAGCGTCTTTGCCGCGAGATTTTGTTGGGAATGTTGCCGGCGGCCGCCAGCGGCGATTTGACAACGTTCGGCGAAGCGCTCTATCGCTACAATCGCAGGGCCGGCGAATGCTTTGCCGCGGCGCAAGGGGGTGCCTTCGCGGGTGAGCAGGTCGAGCGGCTCGTCGAGACGATCCGTCAACAGGGGGTGTCGGGCGTCGGTCAAAGCTCGTGGGGCCCGACCATATTTGCTCTAGCGGCTCACGACGACGAGGCGCAAGCCATCGTCGCGGGGCTGCGCACGAAGCAGGAATGGCGCGAGGCCGAGTATGTCATCGCCGCACCGAATGTCGGCGGCGCGAAGGTCGAATTCGTCTAACCTATTGGCCGCGGAGCCACTCGAGGTGCGTGACGAGCTCCTGCTCTGCCTGGGGAGAACGGGCGCCGATGGCGAGCGATAAGGGGGGGGCCACGCCCGACTGACGGAGCGTCTGCAGGTAACGGCAGAGCTGCTCGCGGCGCTCGGGGGTCGATTCGAGCATCCAGTGGACCCAGGCCCAGGCCTCGGCATAGTCGCGCTGTTGGAGTTGTCCCGCTTCGTGAATGGCTTCGATCCGTTGCAGCGACGGGCTCCACGTGCCGGCCGCCCGTTCTGCAAGCAAGGCCTCGACATGGGGGCGGTTCACGCCCCGCGTGCCGCGCGGCACCTCGAAGTATTCGGCCAGGCCTTCGTCGAGCCAGAGGGGCAGGTTCGGCACCACGGCATGCAGATAGCCATGCGCGACTTCGTGCCGCAAGTCCTCGGCGACGCGATCGCCCCACTGGGCGTAGACCGCCAGACGCGTATCTCCTTCGACGAAGAAGGCGCGGCGGGGCCCCAACTCGGGATAGTGCAGACGCATGTAGGCCGAGAATTCATTCGGTTTGTCGAACAGGTAGACGTGGATCGGCTCGTCCGAGGTGGGCAGCATCAGTTTGACGGCCAGATCGCTGCGTTGCGCGCAGAGCTCTTCGACCAGCCGGTGACGTTCCGGCATGTCGAAGTCGCTGTGGATGATCAGTTGGTCGCGCACGTGCTCGCGGCGCAACGGCAAGGTCGACGCCGGCTTCGTGTTGAGCGCGTGGCATCCGGCGGCGGCCAGGGCGAGCGAGACGAGGCCGTGCAGCGCGG
The DNA here is from genome assembly GCA_019636335.1 of Pirellulales bacterium. Lineage (NCBI taxonomy): Bacteria > Pseudomonadati > Planctomycetota > Planctomycetia > Pirellulales > Pirellulales bacterium. The sequence goes on along the minus strand of JAHBXR010000010.1, from coordinate 176,890 downwards.
CGCGCGAACGTCTGCCGCTACGGGCAGTAGGGGGACGTCGGTGCTCTCGACCGGGCGAGAAGCTCATGAAACCGGCTCGAAGAGTTCCGCCGTCGGCGAAGGATGGTGCGAATCGTGCCACACCTGCTCCAGCAGCCCGGCAAAGCGTTCGCCCCAAGATTGCGCGGAGTATTGTTCTTCGACGAGGCGGCGCCCGGCGGCTCCCAAGCGCGCGCGAAGGGCCGGATCGTTGGCCAGCCGGGCGATGGCGGCGGCCCATTCACGCGGCGTGCTTGCCAGCAGACCGGTTTGGCCCTCGAGGACCATTTCGCGGTTCATGCCCAGCGGATTGGCCACCACGGGCAAGCCCGCCGCCATGTATTGCAATACCTTCAGTCCACACTTGCCCCGGCTCCACGGATCGTCGGGCAGCCAACTGATACCGATATCGCAGCCGGCTAGTTCCGCGGTTTCGGTCATGGCCGACCAGGGACGTTCGACGACGCGCGGACCCTGGATCACGGGAAAGCGATTCGACACGACGTGCAGCCGCAGGCCGGGAAGCTGCTCGGCGGCGGCGGACAGTTGTTCCGAGGCATGGTCGAGACAAGGCAGCGTGCTGTGCTGACCGATCCAGACCAGACGCGCCGCGGCGCCGCGGCGCTCGTGTCTTGCCGGCGAGTAGAGACTGGGAGTTACGCATGTGGGCAACAGATGCACGCGCTCGGGCACGACGTAGGCCGAGGCCTGTTCGGCCAGGTAGGCGTTGCCCGCGATCACCGCATCGGCGGCGTAGATCGTGGCCCAGAAGTGTGCGAGCCGAGTGACGCTCGACGGACCTTTGCGGGCGTAGCTGTCGCGATGGAACAGCGCATCGTCGAAGTCGTAGATCAGGACGCGCGCGGCCTTGCGCAACAGGCGCAGTTGCCACAACGGCAGCAACTTGCGCTGCAGTATGACGACGTCGTAGGAGGCGGCTTCGCGCAACTGACGGTTGCGGGCGAATGTCTGCGGATCGAGCGGCAGTGATTCGAGCGTCCAGCCGCGCGCGGCCAGCGCCGGGGCGTACGCCTCGATCCGGTAGCGATAGCAAACGTGGTTGGGGGCCTCGATCAGGGCCAATGCCCGCATGGCCTACATCTCCGCCGTGTCGTCCATGACTCGCGCCGCTCGACCTCGGCCGTTCGAGCGGGGGGCGGGATTCTAGCGAAAGCCCTAGAACCGCAGAAGGGCAAAGGGCTTAGGACGGCAACGTCCGACGCGGCTACTTCTTGCCCAGGCTGCGCTGCTGACGGAAAAACCGCGTCAGAATCTCGCCGCATTCGGCTGCTAGCACGCCCCCCACTGTCTGGCAGGTGTGATTCAATCTCGGATCTGCTAGCAGTTTGTACAGCGATTCGACGGCCCCTGCCTTGGGATCGCGTGCGCCGTAGATCACCCAGGGAATGCGCGACTGGATGATGGCGCCCGCGCACATGGGGCACGGCTCGAGGGTCACGTAGAGCAGGCAATCGTCGAGCCGCCAGCCGCCGCGGGCCTCGGCCGCCTGGGTGATGGCGATCATCTCGGCGTGGGCCGTCGGATCGCGGAGTTGCTCGCGCTGGTTATGCGCGGCGGCGATTATCCGATCGTGGTGTACGACCACGGCGCCGACCGGCACTTCATCTTCGTCGAAGGCGCAGATAGCCTCGCGATACGCCAGTTGCATGAAATGTTCGTGCAAGACAACTACTCCCACTTAAGCTGCGACATGGTCTTTTAGCCCGGACTTTCGCCGTGGCGCCCGTGTTGCTCGTACCAACCGAGTGCCGGGGCACGACAGTCCGTGGACTGCCGCAGCAGGTTCTGCCTCGAGGGACGACGGGCGCGTTTAGCTACCTGTCGCGGGCGTCGATGGCAGATGCGTGAACATGCGCTCGCCGATGCGCCACGTGCCGACGTTGCCGAAACGAATCTCCAACCGCACCGTGGCGCCGCACTCTCCTTCGACCACGAGATGGTGCAGCCCCTTGGCCAGCTTGAGGGGGATCATCTGCAGGGGGGAGGCATGATCGGTCGAGGTATCGAGCACGACCTGCTCGTCGAGCGTGATCTTCAGCTTGCCCACGAAGCCAGCCTGCAATTGATAGAGATCGTCGGCCGGAACGTCGCAGTACCCGTCGAGCTTGAACTGTTCCTGCGCCTTCAATCCCTGCGCCGCTAGCCAATTGGGGTCGAGCGTATCTTTCACGACGGCAGGCCTCGCTCCCTCGCGCGTCAGTAAGACTCCCGCGGCGAAGCGCGCCTCGGCGGGCACCGAGATCGCCGGCAGCGTGGCCGGAGCTTCAATATCGAGTCGCAAGGGGGCGGACGCGATGCCGGGTGGTGGACTGCCGGCGTGTTGGGCGACCGCCCAGACGTGCATGGGACCGAGTCCGAACTGTGCGGTGTCGATTTCGAGCGAGGCATTCTCGCCCGGCACATTGCCCAGCAGCCCACCGGCGTGATAGAGATCGATCTGCGAAGCGCCCGGGGAGTGCGCCTCGAGGGTGACTTTGTCTCCGTGGGGGACAGACTTCGTGGCCGAGGATTTGATCTCGCAGGCGAGACCCTGATTGGCGACGTAGCAGGGGATGCCGCAGCGCGATTGCGTCGCGATGGCCCCCGCCTCGATGCACACGATGCGGACTTCGTGATAGCCATCGCTCGTGGCCGTGGTATCCCAAGTGAGCTTCTCGCCCGGTTGGCATTGAGCCACACGCTTGCCATCGACGAACAACTCGAAGCGTTCGACGGCGTATTCCTGCGGCGTCTCCTCTTTGTCGGCCGGGACATCGCCTTTGCGAGCAGAGGGCCGGGCGGCCGGCGTCAGCTCGATGGTCCCCTTCACTTGTTCGTTGACTTGCAAACCGGTCACGCCCACCTGAGCCAGGTTCGCCCAGGGGCGGCAGAGCGGGTCGCCGACGATCAAGAGTTGATACGGTCCGCCGATCGACTGATAGAACGATTCGGCCAGCGAGCAGCCACGCGCGTAGTGTACGTGGACGGTCGCGAGAGGAATCTTGGCCTCGATCGTCCGCGGTTCCATCACGGTGCCGCAGCTTCCGCTGGCGCCATAGCGCAGGAACTCGGCCATCGAGGTTTGCGTGCCATTCTCGCGCAGCCGGCCGCCGGTGCTCGTAAAGTTGTCGCAGATCGCCCCGGGCAGAATCGTGCTCCCGCTGGCGCTCCAGTCGAAGGTGGCGGCGCCGGTGGTCAGGCCCATCACGTCGTTCTTCCGGATCGGCAATGTGCCGTTGATCGCTTCGGTCTTGACGCCCAGTTTGCGCAGGTCGTCCATCGCCGCCTGAAAACGAGGAGAACGAGTCGTCGAGCGGGGATCGTTGTTGCGCACGAAGTAGATCGTCCCCTGGGGATGGGTCCCGTCGGCGTAGTAGCCACGCAGGAGATCGTTCGTCGCCTGGCTGATCGAAGTGCCCCGGCCGCTGGTGACCGCCAGCATCGTCGACAGCTTGTACTGCAGCGGTTGTTTGGCGCGCGCATTGCTCGCCGCCGGAAACGCCGTTTGGGAACTAAAGGCCTGTGACGGGGGCGTCGGATCGGTCTTGGGGGGCAGGACCGCGTAGCGATTCACGTCGAGCATCAGATAGTAAGGCTGCTTGGCCGCCACGAGCTGTGACAAGTAGGTCAGGCCGGTCAGCGAAGCGCCCGGCAGCAGATGTTCTGGTACCGTGGAGTTACGCAGATCGGGGCTGGTGTCGACCTCGTAGGGGAAATCGCTCGAATAGGCGATACAGTCGATCTGCTGCGCCAGTCCGCGCTTGTCGATTTCGGTCAGGATCGGTTCGAGGATCTGGTCGCGAAACAGGTCGACACTGATCGGTTCGTCGAGCTGCCCCTCCCAGGGAAGCATCATCACGTTCGAGGGGGGGATCGCCCGGAGGAAGATGAAGTAGTTGGCGATCGTTTGCGAAGCCCAACTGTGGGGGTTCACGACGACGAAGACATTCTCGGGGCCGCCCCCTGCTCGGGCGGGTCGGATCCCCAGCGAGAGGGCGACGAGCGTGCAGAGCAGACAGAGCAAGTTCCAGCGAGTCGCGCGGCGACAATGCATGCCAGGGATATCCTGCGAGACGGGGCGGCCAAGCGGAGAGCCGAGCGAGCGCGGCTCGGTGCGTCCTTCTTCGATCTTAAGCCCCTCTTCCATTGGGGTGTAGTAGCGCGAGCCATTCTCCCGCAGGACGAGCCAGCAATGCCGGACGATTATCTTGGGACGCGGCGTTCGCTGGCTCGAATTGGACAGTCGGTTTCTGTGGTGGCTATAATCGCGCGAGCCGTGAAATCCGGCACATTCTCGCCGGTCGCGGCCGATTCAACCAGGGAAGCCCACGCTTATGTCTATGCTCGATCGCCGTACGTTCTTGGGCTCGACCGCCGTGTTGGCCTCGGGCGCGACGCTTGCCCGCGCCGCCGACGAGGCCCCCCAGGCCGATCTCGACCCCAGCACGCTGGGTCGCACGCCGCACACGAAGTTCGCCGTCAACGTCGAAATGTGGTGGGGTAAGCTCCCCTTTCTCGAACGGATTGCAAAGGCGGCCGACTACGGTTTTCCGGCCGTCGAATTCTGGCCATGGCGTGGCAAGGATCTGGACGGCATCAACAGGATTACGCAGGAGCGTGGCCTTGAGGTCGCGCAGTTTACCGCGTGGGGCTTCCGGCCGGGCCTGAACGATCCCAAGAACCACGAGAAGTTCGTCCAAGAGATCGAGGAAAGCTGCGCGGTCGCCAAGAAGATCAACTGCAAGAAGATGACCGTCGTCGGTGGCGACGATCAGAAGGGGATGACCCAGGCCGAGATGCACGAGCACATTATCGCCGGGCTGAAGCTGGCCGCTCCGATCGCCGAGCAGCACGAGGTGATGCTCATTCTCGAGCCGATGAACATCCGTGTCGATCACAAAGGACACTGTCTCTACGGCAGCGAGGCGGCGGTCCGCATCTGCCGCGAGGTGAACTCTCCGATGGTGAAGATCAATTGGGATCTCTACCATATGCAGATCAGCGAGGGGGATCTCTGCGGGCGCCTCAAGGAGGGCTTCGATCAGGTCGGTTATCTGCAACTCGCCGATCACCCCGGCCGCAACGAGCCAGGCACCGGCGAGGTGTACTACAACCGCGTGTTGAAGCAGGCCTACGATCTGGGCTACCAGGGCTACGTGGGGCTCGAGTTGCGTCCCAAGACCGACGAACTGGCCGCCGCCCGGGCCGTGGCGCAGGCCGATCTCTGGTAGCCAGCCGGTGACACCGCGGCGCGGAGCAGATTTACCGCTAAGACGCGAAGGAATTCAGGGAAGGGTCGTTGCTTGATGAACGGCCCTCAAGCGTAAAACAGACAAGTGGCACAGGCTGCCGGCCTGTGTGTTCGAGTGTCTGCGGAACGTGGCCAAGACGAAACTCAGCATCCCTTCGACCGGTAATAACCTAGATACCAACTCCCCTACCCCAGCACCCTCACCGGGAAGCCCAGGTCATGACTCTTGCCTCACGCCGCCGTTTCACGTTGCTTCTGACGCTCAGCCTGGCCCTGCTGGCCGGTTTTGCGTCGACCCCAGTCGCTATTCAGCAAGTAGCAGCCAAGGATTCCAAGAAGCCCGACGTCGTTCGCGGCGCCACCGAGGTGATGGTGCCGATGCGCGACGGCGTGAAATTGGCGACGAACGTCTTCAAGCCGAAGGGAGAGGGCCCCTGGCCGGTGATCGTCACGCGGACCCCCTATAGCAAAGACGGTCAGTTCAGCGCCCTCTGGCCGCGCTATACGGCGGCGGGCTATGTGTTCGTCATCCAAGACACACGGGGAAAGTTCCGTTCCGAAGGGGACTACCGGCCCTTCGAAACCGACCGCGTCGACGGCTTCGACACGATCGAGTGGGTCTCGCAGCAGGACTGGTGCAACGGCAACGTGGGCATGTCGGGCGCCTCGGCCATGGGCATCACGTCGCTGGCCGCCGCCTGTGAGAAACCGCCGGCGCTCAAGGCCGCCTATGTCATCGTGGCCCCCGAGTGCTTCTGGAACGAGGCGATCTTCATCGGCGGCTGTTTCAAAGAGGCCGACACGGTGAACTGGCTCAAGAATCAGGACGCGCTCGATCAAGTGCCGGAGCGTCGTGCTGCGATTGAAAACACGGAAGAAGAGCACCGCATGGATCTGATCTATCATCGCTCCAGGATCAGCATCCCGATCTATCACGTCGGTGGCTGGTACGACATCTTCTCGGTCGGCACGCAGGGCAATTTTGCTTACCTGCAAAATCAAGGCGCCGAAGGCGCCCGCGGCAAGCAAAAGCTGAAGATGGGGCCCTTCGGACACGGCAACTTGAAGGGGCTGTCGTACAAGGACGGCGGCAGCCTGCTCGGCGCCTTGAAGGATGAGATTCGCTGGTTCGACTATCACTTGAAGGGTGAAGACAACGGCATCATGAGCGAGCCGCCGGTGCAGTATTACCAGATGGCCGGCGCGCAGAAGAAGGCCTTTTCCGACAAGAACAGTTGGCAAACGGCGGCGAACTGGCCGCTCGAAGCGACGCCGAAAACGTATTACCTCACCAACCCGCACGGATTGGTGACCGAGAAGCCGACCGCTGCCGGCAGCGCCACGACCTACGCCTACGATCCGGCCAAGCCCGTGCCGACGATCGGCGGCGCCAATCTCTCGCTCGACATCGGCCCCCTCGATCAACGCGAGGTCGGCGAGCGCGAAGATTATTTGCGGATCCAGACCGCACCGCTGGCGGAAGACCTGAAGATCGCCGGACCGGTCTATGTCGATTTGTACTGCTCGACCGACGCGCCCGACACGGACTTCATGGTCAAGCTGGTCGATGTCTATCCCGACGGTTACGAGGCCCTGCTGCTCGACGCGCCGGTCCGCACGCGCTACCGCGAGGGACGCGAGGCGGGGCAGGTGAAGATGATGGAGCCGGGCAAGCCCACGCAGATCCGCGTGAATCTCGGCGGCACGGCGAACACGTTCGAGGCGGGGCATCGCATCGCCGTCCACATCACATCGAGCAACGCACCGCGGTTCGAGGTAAACCCGAACACGGGCGAGGCCCCCGGCTCGAACAAGCTGCCGCCGAAAGTGGCGCACAACACGATCCACCACGACGCCGATCACCCAACAGCACTGGTGCTGCCGGTGGTGGAATAGATCGACGTCGTAGGCAGATTCGTGGACGGCGTCATGCGACTCCTGCGACGATCTTTTAATTGAATACTGCTGCTTGTGCTCGGCGTGGGTTTGTTAACGGATGTGTTCCGAACTGGAAGCACGAGCGCTTGACCGGCTGGCGTAGTGGCAAACTGGCTGCGTAATCTACAAGTCAATCAGTTCAACGCCGTTGCCCTAGGTTCGATTGCTTCGTCGATACCCTCTTGTTACCCTGGTTGTTCCTGCAATCTGATACGCGGCAAGGGGGCAACTATGGGACTGGACCAGACTTCGAAGTTCTGTCGGATCTGCCAGAAATCAACTTTGTGGGCACGGCCTGGTACGAATCACCTTATCCATCTGTTGGTGACGTTATTTCTTTGCGGGTTCTGGTTGCCCGTCTGGATTCTTGCGTCCATCAAGATTGGCGGCTGGCGTTGTCAAACGTGCGGCTATCGCGGTAGCACTGTCGGCCGATTGGTCGCCTTTGTCGCGGTCCCCGTAGTGTGCGTCGGGTTGTTCCTAATTGCGCTGGGCGCGATTGCCGCCAATAGAGGATCGAACACTGCAAGTGCGCCACCAATACGCTACCAGCCATCGGCAGCAACCACAGCAGCGGAATCGAAACCGGTCATGGTTTCGGATGATGAGCCAGACGCCGATTCTGCCGGCATAACCGCAGCATCGGAATCCTCAATCGAGACTGAATACAGAACGTGGGTCGATGCGACGGGGAAGCACAAGACCGAAGCCAAGTTTGCGGGCTTGGCGTTCAGGCAAGTGACATTAGAGAAGCGAGACGGATCTCGCGTGACGTTACCGCTGGAGAAACTTTCAGCGGAAGATCAAGCATGGATCGAAGTGCCACTCGTTGCCTCTTCGCCGGTATTGGCTGGGGAATATGACATTGTAAGATCGTGCGAACTACGCTCCGGCCCCGGCCCTGACTACGAACGCAAGGTAAATCAAACAGCAACCGATAAGCTTGGCAAAATCCACTATCTGTCAGTGGATTCATCAGTGACCGTGACCGTTTTGCAATCGAAAGGTGACTGGGCCAAGATTCAGGTGACTCAACCTGATTTTCTCCGCGAATCGCATCGTGGCTGGGTGCCAAGAGACGTATTACAAGGCGGTGCGGCTACGAACAAGCGCGATGGATGGATCCGTTATGCATGCCGCGTTTACTCTGCACCGGATAAGTCATCAAAGTTAGTCGGCTATCTGACTTCGCCTTCTTCGGTAGGCGTGGCCGATGACCGTAGCGGCTGGCTCAGACTACTACATGGCCCCGTCAAGGACGAAGCCACGGACGAATTCTTGGAACTCTCATTCGATCCGGGCCTCTACATCGAGAAACCCAACTTCACCACGGAGATTCCAGCCAACTGGAATCAATAACGCAAAGGGAGTTACTCGCAGATTTTGTGCGCCTAGCAATAGAGAGCGCCTTAAGCGCAATGCTGAGAATCGCCGTTCCTACCCAATCCGTCGCCCGCGCGACGGGTTCTTCACCAGCTCGCACTGTTCGGCGGCGGCGATGGCCGCGCGGTAGATGCCTTCGGCGTCGAGGCCCAGATCGGCCAGCAGCTCGCCTCGTTCGGCGTGTTCGATGAAGCGGTCGGGTACGCCCAAGCGGCGGACGTGGCTGGCGTCGAGGCCGGCGTCGGCGGCTGCTTCGAGCACGGCGCTGCCGAAGCCCCCTTGCAACGCCCCTTCCTCGATCGTCAGCACGAAGGAGGCATCGCGGATGGCCCGCAGGATCGTTTCGGTATCGAGCGGTTTGACGAAGCGGGCGTTGATGACCCCCACGTCGAGCCCTTCGGCGCGGAGCCGTTCGGCCGCTTTGGCGGCACTGGCCAATTGCGTGCCGCAGGCGATGAGCATGCCGTCGGCGCCCCAGTCGATCACCTCGGCACGGCCCAGTTCGATCGGCGCCGGCGTGCGTTCGACTTTTTCGACGTTCGCCTTGGGATAGCGGATCGACGCCGGGCCGTTGTGCGCCAGCGCGAAGTCGAGCATGGCGGGCAGGTCGTTTTCGTCTCCAGGGGCCATGACGACCATGTTGGGGAACAATCGCATGTAGCCCAGGTCGAACATGCCGTGGTGCGTGGGACCGTCGGGTCCGGTGAGGCCCGCGCGATCGAGCAGGAAGGTGACGGGCAGGTTCTGCAGCGCCGCTTCCTGGAAGATCTGATCGTAGCTGCGTTGCAGGAAGGTGCTGTAGATGTCGACGATCGGCCGCAAGCCCGCCTTCGCCTGGCCGGCGGCGAACGCCACGGCGTGCGACTCGCAGATGCCGGTGTCGAAGAAGCGGTCGGGGTAATCCTCACGCACCTGCTCGAGCTGATTGCCCTGGCACATGGCGGCGGTCATCACGGTGACGCGCGGATCGCGCGCCATGGCGGTGTGGATGGCGCTGCTGGCGACGGCCGTGTAGGCCCGCGACGACGATTTCTTGATCGAGACGATCATCTCGTCGGAGCGTTCGAAGGGGGCCGGCGTGTGGAAGAAGACGGGATCTTCGGCGGCTGGCTTGAAGCCGTGCCCCTTCTCGGTCACCACGTGCAGCAGGACGGGGCCGTCGAAGTCCTTGACCATCTCCAGGTATTTGCACAACTGGCCGATGTTGTGGCCATCGACCGGGCCGATATAGCGGATGCCGAGATCCTCGAACAGCATGCCGCCGTGCAGGCCGGCTTTGATCGAGTCCTTGGCTTGCGAGAGGAAACGCTCGAACGGCGCGCCGACGACCGGCACGCTCTCGACGATGCGCTTCACTTCGTGCTTGATGCCCGTGTAGAAGGTGGCCATCCGCAGGCGGTCGAGATACTCGGCCACGCCGCCGACGCGTGGGCAGATCGACATCTTGTTGTCGTTCAAGATGATCGTCATTTTCTTCTTCAGGCCGCCGGCGTTGTTCATCGCCTCGAAGACGATCCCTGAGGGGAACGCGCCGTCGCCGATCACGGCTACCGCGTGGCGATCGCTTTGGCCGGGGACGAGGTCATCCCCCGACTTGAGCCCCAGCACGGTCGAGACGCTGCACCCGGCGTGACCCGTCATGAACAGGTCGTATTCGCTCTCGTTCGGGTTGGGGTAGCCCATCAGGCCCCCCTTGGTGCGCATCGTGCCGAACTCGTGGAAGCGGCCGGTGATCATCTTGTGCGGATAGATCTGATGCCCGGTGTCCCAGATCAATCGGTCGCGGCGGAAGTCGAACACGGTGTGTAGCGCCAGGCACAGCTCGACGACGCCCAGGTTCGAGGCGAAGTGGGCCGTGCGGTTGCTGACCAGATTGCAGAGCGCATCGCGCATCTCGCTGGCCAGTTGTTCGAGCTCCGCCAGCGAGAGCTTGCGCAGGTCGAGCGGCGAATCGATTTTCGACAGGAGATCCATCACCGGTCCCTTTCCACGACGTATTGCGCGAGCGCTTCGAGCGGCGCCGCGGCCGGGCCCAGGGGGCTTAGGGCGGCACGCGCCTCGCGCACGAGCTCCTCGGCCTGGTGGACGCTTTCCTCCACGCCCAGCAAGCCCGGAAACGTCAACTTCCCTCGATCAGAATCCTTGCCGACGCGCTTGCCCAGTTGGGCTTCGTTCCCCCGCACGTCGAGCAAGTCGTCCGTAATTTGAAACGCCAGGCCGAGTGCCCGACCATATTCGTCGAGCGCGGCGAGTTGCTCGTCGGTCGCCTCGGCGGCGAGTCCCCCCAGCGCGAGCGAGGCCCGCAGCAGGGCCCCCGTCTTGCGACGGTGGATGGCCTCGAGCGTGGGCAGATCGGCCACGCCTTGTTGTTCGGCGGCTAAATCATCGGCCTGTCCACCGACCAGCGCGGCGGGGCCGGCGGCGGTGGCCAGCGTGTAGCACATCCGCGCGGCAACGGCCGGCTGGCGGACGTCGCGGGCGATCGTCTCGAAGGCCAGGGCCTGCAGGGCGTCCCCCACGAGGATGCCCAGCGCCTCGCCGTAGACCTTGTGGCAGGTGGGACGACCGCGTCGCAAATCGTCGTCGTCCATGGCGGGCAGGTCGTCGTGGACCAGCGAGTAGGCGTGGATCATTTCGACCGCACAGGCCGCCGGCAAGGCCGCGTCGAGCGTGCCGCCGCAGGCCTCGGCGGCCAGCACCACCAGCAAGGGCCGCAGGCGTTTGCCGGGGGCCAGCAGGCTGTAATGGATCGCCTCGGCGAGCTGTGCCGGACAGTCGGGGCCCAACTCGCAGCAGCGCGCGAGCGCGGCTTCGATCTTTTGACGCGACTCGTCGACGAGCTGTGGGAACTGAGGTTCGATCTGGACCATCGACGGCAGGCGTGAATCGGGTCGTGCTTCGGAACGTGAGATTAACCGCGGATGCGGTCCGGCCCGTAACGCCGGTCCCGCATTTCAGCGTCCATGGAAAAGAGAGGCCCCCCCCAGAACCCCACGTTCGCCAGCAGTTCGAACCCCATAAGTTCGTGCCCCACTTATGGTTTTCATTCTAGGCGACGGTCGCGAGGCTGAAAAGCTGCCTCCCAAGATCGGCCTGGAAGCCGGGTCGCTCCGGGCGTCCCCTGCTTGTTGGCCGTTCGTGGTCGCGTACGGGATACGTGACCCTACGAAAGGCTCAGAACAGGCCCGGGCCTTCGTCGCAGGGCTCTTCGGCTAGGGTGGGCTTGCGACGGGGCGATTCGGCCGAATCGTCGGCTTTGGCCGTACGGCGCCGACTGCGGCCGCGGGCCTTGGTTTCGAGCGAGAGGGCCTCTTCCTCATCGAACGGGACGACCACCGGGTTCCCCTCGGCGTCGAGCCCCGAGAGGAGCATGATCTTTCGCTCGGCTCCTTCGAGCAGCGTGTGGCACTGCCGCAGTAGCTTGACCCCCTCTTCGTAGCGCGCCAGCGACTCGGCCAGCCCAATCTCCCCCTCTTCCAACTCGCGGACGATCTCCTCGAGCCGGCCAAGGGCCTCCTCGAAGCGGGGCGGTTCGGCGGCGGGTAGAGGTTTCTGTGAAGCCATGACGTTGCGCAGTTTCCGCGAGTCGTTTTGACGGTGGTAGCAGCAGGTGTTCTACCTCCGCCGATGGACAGCGCGAAGGTGCGAGAGCCGCTGGCACGGGTGCCATTCCGAAGTCGCCATCGCTTGCCAAGCGGAACACACCCGTGTCCCCACGGTCTCAGCCCGGCGTCTTGAGCAAGGCAATGACAGTGCCGGCGCCGAACCAGGGGAGCGCGCGGCCCAGCGTGCGGACGACGTTGCGATCCACCACGGCGGCCGTTTCGTAGCAGGTGCGGTTCCGCCGGAGCAGCGAACCGGTCGCGCGGAATGCGACCGTGCGGAAGATGGAATGTTCGCGCCGCAGAATGAGGATTTCGCCCAGGCGGCGCATTTCGTCCTGCAGCGAATCCTCGGGCACGCGTTCCTCGTGGGCGCTCATTGCGTGAACGTCGCGCAGAAAGCCGGGGAGCAGCTTGCCCAAGTGGGGGCGATCGATCGCTTCGGCCAGCAGTATGAACGAGCCGGGCCGCAACGTTTCGGCATTCTGCGAGAGCGTGGCCGCCTTGGCGGGCGAATGGTGCAAAATGCCGAAGTAGGTCATCAGGTCGACGCTGCGCGGCTTCAGCGGGAGACGATCGGCCGTGCCCAGCAAGTAGAGGGCGTTCTTATGCGGGTTGCGCGCTCGGTTCAGCTTGAGCGCCGCGAGCGAAATATCGGCGGCGATGTAGAGCGTGCTGGCATCGCAATGGGGCGCCAACAGCATGTGGAAATTCTGGCCTTCGCCGCAGCCGACTTCGACGATGCACTTGCCGGCCAGAGACGTTTCGGACAGCACCTGCGCCACGAGATCGTCGCGCTCCCACAGGCGGTCGTTCCAATTCAGCTCGATGTCGTTCGCAAGCTGCTCGGCATATTGCTGATTCCAGTATTCCTCGTCTTCCCACTCCCAGCTCTTCTGGCCGGCCCGGGTGGCCAGCACTTCGCGCGTGCGCTGGCAGGCAGACTGCAAGGGGGCATCGCTGCCTGCCTGCGCGGAAATTTGCTCGATCAGGGGCAACTCGACCTCGGCATTGCGGGCCGACGACGGCAACAGCAAGGGAATGTCGTCTGTGGCCGGATAGACCAACTGCGAGTCATGGCACCAATAGCCCAGCGTGTGGCCATCGTGCTCGATGGACGCGAGCGGGCCACCGGATTCGGGACAACAACAGTAATCGAGCACCGCCTGAGCCGTTCGCCGAGCTCGATCCATGCGTGGTTCTGCTGCTGGGTCCAATGTCGATCCTCTCCTTTCGCCGCCACTGCAAGGCAGCACGAGTCTGTTCCGTCGTGCTGGGTGCAAGCATCGAAGTGTCGCACCTGGCATTTTGATGAGCCGCGACGCGGCGGTCGGCGCAAGGCGAACGAGGGATCAATCCACCGACTGCGGCACTACGATTCGCGCGTGTTCGAAGTCGCTGCGGCGCGGGCGCGTGAGCTCGTCGACCGATTCGGCGAAGGCCGATTCGCCACGACCCTTCTCCGCGAGCGACCAGGGAATTGCGATCGTAAAGGTACTCCCCTTGCCGAGCTCGCTGTGCAGCGAGACGCGACCGCCGAGCAGGCGACACAGTTCCTTGACGATTGACAACCCCAGTCCCGTGCCGGAGTATTCGCGGGTCATGGCATCGCCGCTGGGAATGACCGTCATCCCCTGGCGGAATTTTTCGAAGATGTGGACCTGATCGCTTTCGGCGATGCCGACGCCGGTGTCGGCCACCACGAGCTCGAGCTGGCCGGCGCTATCGCGACGCGCGGAGACGACGATGCGCCCCCCCTCGGGCGTGAACTTGATAGCGTTCGAGAGCAGATTGTTCAGCACCTGCTGCACCTTGCCCTGGTCCTGGTGGAGCGGCGGCAATCCGGCGGCGATCTGCGTCTCGAGATCGATGTTTTTCTTTTCGGTCAGTGGCCGCGCCATGTCGCACTGGGCGGCGATCACATGCTCGATACGGAAGTCGGCCAGGCGGAGCTCCATCTTGCCACTCTCGATCTTGGCCAGGTCGAGAATGTCGTTAATCATGTCCAAGAGCATCTTGCCCGACTTCTGAATGTTCTGCACATAGCGCTTCTGCTTGTCGTCGAGCGAGCTGATCGACCCGAGCACGTCGCTGAAGCCGATGATGCTATTGAGCGGCGTGCGCAGCTCGTGGCTCATGGTGGCCAGGAAGTCGCTCTTCAGGCGGTTCATCTCGAAGAGCTGCATGTTCACCTGCGCCAGCTCGTCGACCTTGTTGTCGAGGTCGGCGTTGACCTGCCGCAACTCGCCTTGCGCATCGACCAGGTGGCGCAGCATGCGATTGAACGCCACGCCCAGTTCCTCGAATTCGTCGCCCGTGTGAATCTCGGCGCGCGATTGCAGGTCGCCGTGGCTGATGGCGTCGCTGACATCGCGCAGATGCTTGAGCGGCTTGACGATCACATAGCGGACGATGACGTAGGCCGCGATCATCGCCAGGAAAACCGTGACGATGGCCGTGGCGAGCAGGATCGCGCGGTTGCGATTCAACTCGGCGCGGGTCGACTTCTCGGGAATCTCGACCTTGACGACCGAGAGCAGGTCTCCTTCACTGAGCGAAAGATTGCCACTCAACGCCGCATGGCAAGTGATGCACGACGATTTGGCGCGGACGGCCTGGTAGTAGAGATATTTTTCGCCAGTCGGGTCGTAACGCTCGACGAACTCGACATGGGGATCGGCATCTTCGGCCGCAAGTGCCGAGGTCGGGTCGGTGGTTGCTGGTGGCTCGGCCGGTCGCGTCTTTAGAAAGTAGGCCAGGATCGCGTCTTCATCGGCGCTCTTCGGCTGATGGGCCGCTTCGGAACTGTCGGGCCGAATCGTGGTCCAGCCGTATTGCTGATTCTGCAGCGTCTCGCTCAGTCCCTGCGCGAAATCCTTTTCGTCCTGGGTGTTCGTCCCCTCCCAGTGCTTGAGGGTCATGATGGTATCGACGAGCAACCGGCCGCGCGTCTGATTCTGGCGATAGACGAGCTTCTCGGTTTGCTGCCCATACCACCAGAAGCTGCCTGTGATGAGCAGCAGCAGGCAAGCGCCGAACAGAAAACGACACTTGCGCTCGAGGCTGGTTTCGCCGAGGACGCGTTTGAAAGAACGATACGACATGCGGTGGCCTTGGGGTCGGACAGCGCCTGCTACTATTCTAGAAGCCTGGGAATACGCGGGCCAAGGCCAAATCGCTCCGCCGCTGTAGGGGGCCCCTGCCCGCTCACGCCGCAGGCGTCAATGGCTAATCGAATCCTAACCCGAGGCGTCCGCGAGGAGATTCTTGGAAAAAGCGTCGAGCACAGTACTCCCTCACGCTGCGGTTGTGACCTAGGCACGCGAACTACAACAGCTTGAGCGAGCGAAAGTGAGCCTGTACCACTTCTTCCCGAATACGCATCTTGCTTGCCCCTGCCCACTGACCCCTGACCACTCACGCCGCAGGCGTCAATGGCTCGCCGAGCGCCGCAACCGCGGCCACCAGGGCCAGATCATGTCGCGGTGGCACGCTGCGCAGATCCAGCAGCAGACGATCTTGCCGCACGCGTCCCACGACCGGCGGATTTCCCTGTCGCAGGGCAGCGGCCAGGCGATCAACGCTCCCGTCCGCTGGAGTCAAGGCGACGCACCACGTGCCGATCTGTTGGGTGAGAATCGAATCGCCGCCGAGATGGGTAACCTCTTCGATCGGTTCGGCCGTGGCGATGGCACTCGAGGCTGCCATTTGCAGTGCGAGTCTGGCCGCGCGTTGCTTGAGATTCTCGAGCGATGTGCCCAGCAGTTGCAGGAGTGGGATGCGGGCCAGCGCCAACTCGGATTGGCGGTAGAGACGCAGCGTGGCAGCGAGCGCGGCGAGCGTGAGCTTGTCCACTCGCAAGCCACGTGCCAGGGGATGCCTGGCGATGCGCTCGAGGTGCGTGCGTCGTCCGACGAGGATACCGCATTGCGGGCCGCCGAGCAGCTTGTCGCCGCTGAAGAGCACGACGTCCGCGCCCGCGCGGATGCTGTCGACGGCGACGGGCTCGCCCGGCAGGCCGAACCGCGCGAAGTCGAGCATGGCCCCCAAGCCGATATCGTGAATCACTGGCAGGCGATGTTCGTGCCCCAAACGCACCAACTCGGCGAGCGACGGAGAGGCCGTGGACCCGACGACGAAATTGCTCGTGTGGACGAGCATGATCGCGGCCGTGCGCTCGTGGATGGCGGTGCGATAATCGTCGAGGTGAGTCTTGTTGGTGGCGCCTACCTCGCGCAGCGTGGCGCCACTGGCGGACATGACGTCGGGCAGACGATAGCTGTCGTCGACCTCGATCAGTTGTCCGCGCGAGACGATCACCTCTCGCCCGGTGGCGAGCGCCGCCAGGGCGAGCATGGTCGCTCCGGCGTTGTTGTTGACGACGAGCGCGGCCTCGGCGCCGGTCAGATCGCGCAGCAGCCCTTCGACCGCGACGATGCGCTGCGAGCGTTGTCCCGAGCGCAGATCGAGCTCGAGGCTGGCGTACTCGCTCGAGGCGGCGGCCATCTCGTCGATGGCTTCGTCGGCCAAGGGGGCGTGGCCGAGATCCGTGTGCAGCAGGATGCCCGTGGCGTTGATCACCGGCCGCAGGCTGGATGTTTCGTCTTGTTGGATGCGGCGCGCGATCTTCTCGGCCAGTTCGCTGACGGTGGGCAGCGTGCGATCGGCGGCCGCCTGCTGTACTTCGTGACGCAGGTCGTCGAGCACGGTTCGCACGCGCGAGACGACGACGTTATGGCTGACCTTGTCGACGAGTCCCTTGAGCGGGGGGCTTTCGAGCAACTCGCTGACACTGGGCAGGTTACGCAGCACATTGGTGGGCATGACGACACTCGAGCGTGCAGACGAGGCAGGGGGATACTTCTCGTGTTCACCATCATACCGTCTACCGGCAGGCGAGGCAGCCTGTGGACGGCCGCGCAACAACACAAAAAACCGAAGTGCCCGTGCGCTGGAGACGCACCGGCACTTCGGTCCGGAGAGTAGGAACGAACAAGATTCGGTACGGCCTAACCAGGCGTGTGCGGCGTGGTGCAGACCTGCAGACAGTGGCTGGTGTTGCCCGTCTGCGTGCAGTTTTGTCCGACGGCGTCGCAAGCGTCGGGGGTGTCGGTGAAGGCGCTCGCCGAGGTGGCCGAGTGATGGCCCGTGGTGCCGCCAAAGCTGAAGCTCTGGTTGATCGTGCCGATGGCGTCGGCCACGTCGCCGAGTTCGGTCACGACGGCGGTGCGCACCGAGCTCAAGCCGGTGACGACGCCGATCACCAGCAGCGTGGCGATCAGTACCAGTTCCGAAGAGACGATGGCGCCCGCCTCTTCCTTCCACAAACGGTGCAATACGAGCATGCGAATCTCCCAATTCAACTTCGTTGCAGGCTGCCCACACGACATCCATGCCGGATGGGCGTACGAAAAAAAGCGCAAATTCTACGTGAATCGAAACGGACTGCTCGACCCCGCGCGCGGCGAGCCGCGCGGACGCGAGCGGGAACGTAGCGAGCGAACGTACGAAGAGCAGCAAACGAACGTGCATCGCGCGTTCCGTTGATGAGTTCCGCGCGACACGAGACACAAGGTGAAATGAGGGGGCGGACGGTATCAATCTCGCCGCCGCGTGTCAATAAATCTTTCTTCGCTACGTTCCCGTTCTTGCTGGGGGCTGCGCTGCTAGCATGCTTAACGCCTTGCCCCCAGAGGATCCTGCCGTGCCAGCATCGCGCGGAAGTGCCGAGGCTGGTTTCGGTCCCTCGCAGCAGGCCCTACAATGTGGGCGAGCTGGTTGTGTGGACGATCTGCCACCGGCGCGTCGCGCGCCGCGAATCGCGAGGAGAAGCCAACTTTGAACGATCTACCGATGGAAATTGACATCGCCGCGGTGAAAGCGCAGCTCGACGCGGGGAACGACCTGCTGCTGCTCGATTGCCGCGAAGCGGACGAATACGCCACCGCCCATATCGCCGCCGCGCGGCTGATTCCGATGAGCGAATTGCAGCAGCGCGTGGGCGAACTGGACGAATACCGCGCGCGGCCGCTCGTCGTGCATTGTCATCATGGTGGTCGCAGCTTGCGCGTCGCGGCGTGGTTGCGGCAGCAAGGGTTCGCCCAGGCACAGAGCATGGCGGGGGGCATCGATCAGTGGTCGGTCGAGATCGACCGCTCGGTGCCCCGATATTGATGCCCCGTGGCATGTTACAGGTCGCGCCTCGAGTTGGCGGCGAAAACTGCTTTACAGGACGCCGCCGGCGCGGCTATGCTCGCCACGTTCGCAAAGGATGGTGTTGAACAGACGCCGAGCGAAACGAGCCACGAGACGATGGGCGTTCACGGAATGCTGCCCAATCGTTTCTCCACGAGCCGGCACGTCGCGCGTCGCGTTTGAAAGGCATTCGCACGCCAATCCACAGGAAGGAGTTCGCGCGTATGGAGACGCACCTCAAGGAGGCGATGACCGCGGGGCTATTGGTCGAGATTCTCGATCCGACCGGCCAATACATCGGCCAGGCCGTTTTCTTCGACTATCGCGGTCGTCCCGTGCCTGCCGTCGGTGACACGATGAGTTGTCAGATCGTGTCGTTCGTCTCGGGTCGGCGGGAGAAAATCGTGGGACTGGTGCGCACGCGACATTTCGACGTGCAGCAGCAAGATGACGGCCAGCCCTGCGTCTGGGCTCGACTCGAAGTCGAACAGACCGAAGTGACCAAGAAGCCCCCCCGCCGCACCCCGCGCTTCTCGACCAACTGAGTGGTCAGTGGTCAGTGGTCGGAAGTTTTGATGTCCACGGCTCACTAGCCACTAGCCACTAGCCACTAGCCACTTCGTCTCGCGTGACTTCGAAGCCCAGGTCTTCGATCATGCGGTAGTCGGCCTCGGGGATCTGCCCCTTGGTGGTGAGATAATCGCCGACGAAGAGTGAATTTGCCGGGTAGAGGCCCATCGGCTGCAGGCTGCTAAGATGCATCTCGCGGCCGCCGGCGATGCGGATTTCGCTCGTCGGGTTCGCTAGGCGGAACATGCACAGCGTCTTCAGGCAGTAGCGGGGATTCAGATTGCTCAGGCCTTGCAACGGCGTGCCGTCGATCGGATTGAGAAAGTTGACCGGAATCGATTCGGTCTGCAAGTCGCGCAGCTCGAAGGCCATCTGGACCACGTCGCGGCGATCTTCGCCCATGCCCAGGATACCCCCCGAGCAGAGCTCGAGACCGGCGCGTCGCACGGCGCGGAGCGTCTCGAGGCGATCCTGATAGGTGTGCGTCGAGCAGATGTCGGCGTAATGGGCCTCGCCGGTGTTCAGATTGTGGTTCACGCGATCGACGCCGCAGGCCTTCAACTCGGCGGCCTGTGCGTCGCTCAGCAGACCCAGGCAGGCGCAGATCTTCAGGTCGTGCGCTTCCTTGATGCGCGGCACCACCGTGGTGATGGCCCGCATCTCGGCCTCGCTGGGGCTCCGGCCGGAGATCACGATGCAGTAGGTCTTGGCCTGACGCTCGGCGGCAATGCGGGCACCGTCGAGCAGCTTTTCGGCACTCAGCAGGCGATACTTGGGGATTTCAGCATCGGAGACCTTCGACTGCGAACAGTAGCCACAATCCTCCGGGCAGAGCCCGCTCTTGGCGTTGACCAGGAAGTAGAGCTGCACGCGATTGCCGAAGTAGCGGTGCCGCACACGGTAGGCCGCCGAGAGCAAGTCGAGCAACTCGGCATCTGGCGCATCGAGGATCGAGAGGGCCTGCTCCTCGGTAAGGCGGTGCCCGTCGAGAATGCGGGTAGCCAGATCGTGCCAGACGGTGCCGGCGGAAGGGGCGACGTTCGGTCGTGCGATGCAGTCGATCATGTGTCGCGTCTCGCGGATGGCTTTCTGTGGCCCCTCAACCAGGCGGCGATCGATGGTTGGGCCGAAACGTCCTAAGTATCGCTACAGCACGTCTTGTCGCAAGGTGGAAATACGGTTTGAGGGGCCTTGCGGCTTCGTGGGCCTGCCCCGTGAACTTGGCACTCTGCGGCTTATGGGGCAGAATAGCCGTAGTGATCGTATGGTCAGAGGTTCCTGGCCTGCGACCTTGGGAGACCATGATGGGCCGTCTGCATCTGGTACGTGTCGGCGCCAACGGCCAAATCGGGCGATTTGGTTCGTCCGATGCCCGCCATTACGAGCGCGGCACGCGTGTTGTCGTACGTACCGAGCGGGGGCTGGAAGTGGGGGACGTGTTGCTCCCCCCTGGCGCTCGTACCGAAGCGCTGGGCGAAGAATCGGACGGCACGATCCTGCGGCGTCTGACGGTCGAGGATGAGTTACTCCTTGCCCGGCTTTCGCGCCACCGCGCGGCTGCTCTGCACGCCTGCGTGCGGAGAATCGAGGAGTTGAAGCTGCCGATCGCGCTGGTCGACGTCGAGCAACTGTTCGACGGATCGACCCTGGTGTTCCACTTCCTGGGGCCGCAGGTGCCCGAGCTCGACTCGCTGATGGAAGAGTTGGCCGAGGCGTACGAATCGAAGGTGCAGTTCCGCCAGTTTGCCGAGACGGTGACAGCCGGCTGCGGACCGGGCTGCGGCACCGAAGAAGGCGCCGGCTGCGGTTCGTGCAGCACGGGCTGCGCCGTGGCAGACGCTTGCTCGACGCGAAAACGGGGCTAAGCAACTTGTCGATGGCGCGAGGCCGTCGATCGCGAAACTTACTCACCCTGTGCCGCGGCGAATTCCTTCGAGTTTTCCACGTAGTGGGCGGCAGCCAGGCGATTCATTTCGATCTCCGGCTCGGTCAGTTCGCGTTTCCACTTGCCGGGCACTCCGAGCACGAGCGAGCCGGGTGGGATTTCGACCCCCTCGGTAACGACCGCCCCGACGCCGACGATCGAATTCGCGCCGATCTTGGCGCCGTTCTGCACGACGGCCTTCATGCCCACGACCACATTATCGCCCACCGTGGCGCCGTGGACGACGGCGCCGTGTCCGACGGTGACCCCTTCGCCCAGCGTGCAGGGAAAGCCGGGATCAGCGTGCAGGATGCAGCCGTCCTGGATATTCGAGCGTGCCCCGACGCGGATCGGAGCGCAGTCGCCACGCAGCACCGCGTTGAACCAGACGCTCGATTCTTCCGCGAGCGTGACGTCTCCCACCACTACGGCGCCGCGCGCGATGAAGGCGGTGGGGTGGACTTGTTCGGCACGAAAAGTGGCGGGATGGCTCATCGGAACGGTTGCCTGCTCCTGGAAAAAGTACCGGCGCCCAGCATCAGCTCACCGCGCTGGGCTGGGGAAACAGCCCGATTCTACTGGTCCGGCCTGCTTGGGCAACCGCCCTCGTCTCGGCATTCTGGCACGCCGTAGGCTTGACTTTGGCCGCCAATGCACAAGACTGCCAGCAGCCCAGAGGGAGAACATCGTATGAGTTGGTCGTGGAGAGTTGGAACCGTCGCTGGGATTGGCATCTTCATCCACGTGACGTTCCTGATTCTGATTCCGTTCATCTTGATGAGCGAGTATTCCGCCGGGGGCACGCTACAAGGCGCGCTCAAGTCGATGGCGCTGGTGGCGGCGATCTTCGGCTGCATCGTGCTGCACGAGTTGGGGCACGCCCTGACGGCGCGTCGCTTCGGCATCAACACGCGCGACATTACGCTCCTGCCGATTGGCGGCGTGGCGCGGCTCGAACGCATGCCGGAGGATCCCTGGCAAGAGTTTCTGGTCGCCATCGCGGGGCCGGCGGTGAACGTGGCTATTGCCATGGTGCTGGCGATCGTGCTGCTGGTGACGGGTTCGCTGTCGATGGTCTGGGACTTTGAATTCATTGGCGGTCCATTCCTCGGGCAGTTGCTGTTGGTGAACCTGTTCCTCGTGCTCTTCAATCTGATCCCGGCCTTTCCGATGGATGGCGGTCGCGTGCTCCGCGCCCTGCTGGCCAAGACGACGGGCGACTACGTGAAAGCGACTCAGACGGCGGCCAGCGTGGGGCAGGTCGTGGCCATCCTGTTCGGCATGGTCGGGCTGTTTACCGGTCAGTTCATGCTGATCTTTATCGCTTTGTTCGTGTACATGGGCGCGCAGGGCGAATCGCACATGGTGCAGATGCGCTCCGTGATTTCCGGCGTGCCGGTTCGTGCCGCGATGATGACCCGCTTCAAGGCGCTCGACGCGGCGGAGCCACTCTCGCGGGCGGCCGAAGAACTGCTGGCGGGCTCGCAGCAGGACTTTCCCGTGCTGGAGCAAGGTCGCGTCGTCGGGCTCCTCGATCGCACAACCCTGGTCAAGGCCCTCTCCGAGCGGCCGCACGAGACGCCGATCTCGGCAGTGATGCACAAAGACTGCCGTACGGTAGAAGACAACGAGATGCTGCAGGCCACGTTCGACCGCATGCAGGAACAGGGCTGCCGGACCCTGCCCGTCGTGCGGCAGGGGCAACTCGTGGGGCTGGTGACGCTCGAAAACGTGGGCGAGCTGCTGATGATTAACGCCGCCCGGCAGACGCAGCGCCAGACCAGCAGCCAGCCCTCGCCGGATCGCATGTTCTAGCATGCTGCTGAAAAAGGTCCGTCGTGGCCTTTTTCAGCCTCGCGAAGTGCGGAGTTGAACTCCGCACCGCTCGCAAAATAACGACTTCCGTCGCTATTTTGTGATCGCATCCATGCGATCCTATCAGGCTGCTGACTTTTTCAGCAGCCTGATAGGGGCCAGACGCCCCCCTCCGCGACGGCCGCGAACTATGCTGGAAGGGTGTCGATTTCTTCGTCCGGCACCGGCGCGCCCGCGCGCGAGCCCTCTATGAACAATCCGCTCGAATCGGCCCAAGCCTGGAGCATTCAGCCCTGGGGAACGCCGGCAGAGCTCGTGCAGCCCCTGCTGCTGGCCCTTTCGCTGGGACTGCTCGTCGGTCTGCAGCGCGAACGCTCCGAACGGAGTCTCGCCGGGCTGCGCACGTTCCCGCTCATTACCGTGTTCGGCACGATGTCGTCGCTGCTGGCCATGCGCTTTGGCGGTTGGATCGTGGCTGCCAGCCTGCTGGGGGTGGTGGCGGTGGTCGCGATCGGCAACGTCGGACTGCGCCACAGCGGCAAGCGTGCGGGGCAGGGAACGACCACCGAGATCGCCGTGCTGCTCATGTTTGCCGTGGGCGCCTTTCTGCCCGTGGGTCCCTGGGTGATCGCCGTGGCCGTGGGGGCCGGCGTGGCGGTGCTCTTGCAGTTCAAGCCCGAGCTGCACGGCCTGGCGGCGAAGCTCGGCGATACCGAGCTCGACGCGATCATGCGTTTCGTGCTGATCTCGTGCGTGATTCTGCCGGTGCTGCCCAATCGCGCGTATGGCCCCTTCGACGTGCTGAATCCGTTCGAGATCTGGTTGATGGTTGTGTTGATCGTCGGCATCAGCCTGGCGGGCTACATCATCTACAAGTTTTTCGGACGCAACGCGGGCATCTTATTGAGCGGACTGCTGGGGGGCGCCATCTCGAGCACGGCCACCACGGTCAGTTACGCCCGCCGCGATAACAGCACCATGGCCGCCGCCGCCCTCTCGACGCTCGTCATCCTGCTCGCTTCTTCGGTGGTTTATGCACGTGTGTTGATCGAGGTGGCGGTCGTAGCACGCGACTTCGTCATCGTGGTGCTGCCCGCCGTGACGACCATGCTCGTGCTGACGCTCTTGCCGGTGGCGTGGCTGGCACGCCGGGCGGCGCACGAAGCGGCGCCCCTGCCCGAGCAGGAGAACCCCACCGAGCTGCGCTCGGCCCTCTTGTTCGCCGGCGCCTACGCGGGCGTGCTGTTTGCAATGGCCGCCACGAAGGAGTATGTCGGCAATCAGGGCATGTATGTGGTGGCGATCATCTCGGGTCTGACCGACATGGATGCGATCACGCTTTCGACGGCGCGGCTGGTGGCCGATGCGCGACTCGATCCGCAGGCTGGGTGGCGCTTGATCGTCGTGGCGATCCTGTCGAACCTGGCGTTCAAAACGGCCATCGCGGGGGTGCTGGGTGGAACGCATCTGCTACGACTGTTGTTGACGTTGCTGGCGCTGCCCACGCTGGGAGGCATCCTCTTGATCTGGCTGCTCTAAACAGCGTGCAACCTGTGGGTGGTGCGCCGTTTGAGGGAAGGTCATCGAAGAACTTTTTGACCCCGCCGTGCGTAAAACAGATGGAGGGCAGGAGGTGGCAAGGAGGCAGGGAGGAAAGACAGGCCACGTTCCCAGAGGAGGTGTCCATTCTGTAGCCTGGACTCAACGGAAGAGAGCCCCGCACGCCGAGGGTGAGCTTCGGAGATACGTGGCGAGCATGGCCCAGCCATCGCCCGCATCCTGCATCCGGGGAAAACCCGACTCACACGCCGTCGGGGCTCGTGGCCTGAGGCCGGTGGCAACGCCGGCTATTTCTTTGCGCGCGACTCGTCCGAGGTGACGAACCTTTCCCTTGAAGTCTTCTTTTCCGCGCGTCCACGTTTACTCGACGCGATAACGCTCGGCGAGGGTAGTGCATACTCGTCGAACTTGCAGCGCGAGATCATCGGTCGTGTCGACTTCGAGGTCAACGTGCGATGTTCCCGAGGCTGCCGCCGCGGCCTGCTGTTGGGCGAATAATTCGGGCCGCGCTTCCGAGAGACTTCCACCGGCCGCCGCACGCGCGCGGATACGCTCGAGGGCGATCTCGCGCGGACAAGTTGCCCGCACGCGGAAGATCGCTCCCCTGCCCTGCTCGGCGAGCTGTTCCACCTGCTCGATGGCCTCTCCGCCCAGGAAGGTGCCGTCGAGGACGAGCGACAGGCCGCGGTCGAGAGAAGCTCTCGCCCGCGCGATGAGCTCGCGATAGACGCGCATGCGCGCCTCGGGCGTGTAATGGCCCTCGCCAAAACCGGCCGGATGCTGGCTCTGGCCGAAGAGCTCGTGGCGGATCGCATCGGTGCTGAAGACCGCGGTGCCAAACTGCCGGGCGAGCGCCTCGGCGAGCGTCGATTTGCCTGTGCCCATCAGTCCACCGACCACGAGCAACAGGGGGCGCTCGGAGCGGTCGCGATAACTGTCGGCAAGCTCGAGATAAGAGATGGCCTCCTGCAGGGCCCGCTCGCGCTCGCTTCCCTGCGCCTGATCGGCTCGCAAGGCGTGGACCTTGGCCCGCACGGCGGCGCGATAGCTCTTGAAGAACGTCACGAGCCGCGCCGGAGGCTCGTCTCCGGTCGCCCGGCAGCACGAATCGAACAACCGCGCGCCCAGCGACGACGCGCCCAGCCGGTCGCACTCCATCGCCAGAAACGCTAACTCGTCGGCCGCGTCGAGCCGGCGAAATTCGTCGTTGAACTCGATGCAATCGATCGCCACGGGAGGCTCGAGCAGGTAGATGTGCTCGGGTCGGAGATCGCCGTGTCCGTCGATGATGCGCCCCTCGCGTACGCGCCGCTCGAGCAGCGCCGGCGCGAGCGCCAGACAGCGAAGCTGCGCCTGGTGGACGCGTTCGACGAGATCCTGCGGCAGGCCTCGCTCCTCGCGCGCCAGCTCGCGACGATTGGCGCGCACGTGAGACTCGATCGCCGCGCGGTACTCGCCCGCATCGACGGCCAGCCCGGGCGCTTGCCGGTAAAAGGTGGCCAGGCGTGCCGCCACCCGTTCGAGGTCGGCCTCGGAGACGTGCCCGTCGCGGATCAGGCAATCGAGCCGCTCTTCATCGGCCAGCCGCCGCATGCGCACGGCCCAGTCGACCGTGGGGCCAACTCCGGCGACGTGCAGGCTGCCCACGTCATCGCGCGTGATGGGGAGCACGTCGAGATAGACATCCCGGGCCAGGCGGCGATTCAAACGCAACTCGGCCTCGCAGGCCGCGCGACGCTTCTCGGCCGTGCTGTAATCGAGGAAGTCGAAGCGGACCGGCTTTTTCAGCTTGTACGCGAACTGCTCGGTGACGAAGACCCAGGAGATGTGCGTCTCGTGCAGGACGATCTCGCGCGGATGTTCGGCGTAGGCCTCGGGCCGGCTCAGTTGCTCGACAAGCGTGGGCGTGGCGTCGTGGTTCATGTCAACCGCCACCATGACGTATCGCGTGCGTGGCGGCAAGGGAGACCGCATGGCGCGTGCGGAATGAGGGCGTTCCTTGGTGCGGCATTCCTCTTCGGATCCCACACTCGCACTCATGTGGCACGTGACGCCACCGTCGGCCGCGGTTGCGATGGTCGACTACTTGGCTTTAGCCGCTTCGTCGACGCTGATCAAGCCGTCGCCATCGGTATCGAGCCGGTCGAACGCCGCGCGCTCGCCGAGGAACTCGCGGCGCGAAATATCGCCGTCCGAGTTGCGATCCATGGCCTGGAACCATGCCGGTCCCAGCGTGGGAGAAGCGGTGACCATCGAGGGGACCGCCGAGAACACGAGGAAACCGTTCAACTGGTTGTCCGAATCGGAAGCGCCGCCGACCTCGAGGCGGTAGCGGCGCGGCATGTCCTCGCGCTGAATCGAGCCATCGCGATCCCGATCCCACTGTTCGAGCATCGCTTTCAACTGGCGCAGCTCGCGCACGCTGAGACGTCCGTCGCCGTTGGCGTCGAGCAGTTGAAACAGGCTGCTGCCGTTGTCGCCAATGCGGACTTCGCTGCGGCTGGCGTTGGTTTCTTCAATTGCCTGGAAGTAGGCCAGCCATTCCTCTTCGAAGATCATCTTGTTGTTGTCGGTATCCACCTGGCTGAAGGCGTTCGTTCCCAGGTAATTGCGACTTTCCGCTTCGTCGAGATAGCCGTTGTTATCGCCGTCGGCCTGCTGGAAGATCTGCTTGCGCGCCTGCGACTGGTCTTGCCTGGAGTCTTTTTCGCTGGCGCGGATTTCGACTTCGCTCGTCGTCCAGCGCACCGTGAGCTGCCCTTTCGTCGCGGTCACCGTGGCCGAGGCGCCAGCCGCGGGCGAGGCCATGCCGTGGGGCGTGCAGAGCTCGACCGTGGGCGTATCCGATTTCTTCGCCTCGCAGCGCACGATCGCCTCGACCTCCGGCTGGAGCTGTGCGTACCAGGCGAGCAACTCCTCTTCGTCGAGTTGGGCGTTGCCGTTCGTGTCGACGCTGGCAAAGTGTTCCTCCGGGACTGGCCATTCCAGGGCGCTTAGCATGCCATCACCGCCGTCGCCAGTGGGACCGTTGTCGAAGGTCTTGATCAAACGCTGGATGAAACCGCGCGGCGACTCCTCAGGCAAGCGACCGAGCGCCGCCGGGCGATCGGGGGCTTGTGCCGCGCCGGCCGGCCGGACAATTCGCCGATTGAACGAGATCGGACTGACGTCGGGGTTCAACTCCATCACGTTGAACATCTCGTCGTCGTTGGCGTCGAGCTTGCGCAGGTGCCGGAGCGGATCGGCCACTTCGTCGAGCGTGAGACGCTCGTCCTGGTTCACGTCGAGCCGTTCTCCAATGCCCGACCAGGGCGTGGGACTGGCCACGGCATTGCCACCGTAAGGATTGTTCCCCACCGGGGTGGCGGTGAATTGCACGGCGGCACAAAACGGCCCCAGAAAGCCGATGAACTCGCTGAACGAGACACGATCGTCTTCCACCTCGGTGTCGAAGTCGAGCAGCCCGAACGGTTGCGACACGATTTGCCGCTCGACCTGTTGCCGCGCCGAGGCGAGTTGTGCCCAGGGCCCGCGCGCGAGCTCCCGATCGTCGAGGTCGCCGCTACGATCCTGATCGAGCCGTTCGAAGAGGCCCACCAGGTAGTCGCCCCAGCGGGCCTGGTAGCTCAGGTCGCCGCGGCGGATGTGGAGCCGGATGAGGTGCGCGCCATCGGGCACCAGGAAGAGCACGTCCTGAATGTCGTCGGTCTGCGCCACCGCGGGCGTTGCCGGCTCGCTCGCGTCGTCTGCCACGGCGGCGATGCTCGAGAACAACAGCAGCGCGGCGGCGAGCGCGGCCGCCACGCCGCATTGCTCGAAGTGGAGGGGGCGACTCATGCCAGGCACTCCCGCAAGGGTTTCGCCTCGGGATCGGCCAGGCGAATCGGCCGGCCAACGTTCGACATGTTCTGCTTCAGGGGATCGAGCCCCAGGGCCATCACGATCGTGGCGAGCAAGTCGACCACGGCGACCGGTCGATCCACGACTTCTTGCCCGTCGTCGCTCGTCCGACCGATCACCTGTCCTCCCGCGACGCCGCCACCGGCGAGCACGGCGCTCCAGGCGTTGGGAAAGTGATCGCGTCCGTTGCTGGAGTTGATCGTGGGCGTGCGGCCGAACTCCCCCATCCACACGATGAGGGTCGAATCGAGCAGGCCGCGCAGCTTGAGATCCTCGACGAGCGTGGCCCAACCGGCGTCGAGCAGTTCGGAGAGCCTGGCCACCGAGTCGAAATTGTTCTGGTGGGTGTCCCAGCCGAAGACCTGTTGGTCGGGCAGGCCGTTGAGCGAGACCTCGACAAAGGGTACGCCCCGTTCGACGAGACGCCGCGCCAGCAGGCAGCCTTGCCCGAACGGGTTGCGGCCGTAGGCGTCGCGCAGCGTAGCGGCTTCGTCCTGCAGGTCGAAGGCCTTGATCGCGGCGGAGCGCATCAGGCGATCGGCCCGCTCGTACGCCGCGCGGTGACCGGCAGTGACGAGCCCCGGCCGGCGCGACGCGAACGAGCTCTCCATGTCGTGTAGCATGGCCAGGCGCTGGTCGGCCTGGGAACGGGTGACGCCGCCGGCGAGGCTCAGGTTCGGCACGCGCAGGGCCTGATCCACGGCATCGTCGTTGGGACGCGCGACCGCCACGCCGTACGGATTGCCGACGACCAGCGGCGCGTGCTGCGGGCCAAGGAACCCCGGCGAGAAGGCCCCCGGACTGATGAAGGGATTCATGCCCACCGAGACGCAGTTGGGCAGTTCGGAATCTTCGAGCCCCATCTCTTTGCCCAGCAGGCAGCCAAGTGACGGGTAGAGGACGGGGCCGCCGGGAAGATAGCCCGTGTGCATCTGGAAGGTGGCCCGGGTGTGGTCCCCTTCTTTCGTGTTCATCGAACGGATAATGGCGAGTTCCTTCGCCTGCCGGGCGATCTTGGGCAGGTGTTCGCTGACGCGAATGCCCGGCACGGCGGTATCGATCCCCTGGAAGGGTCCGCCATTCTTGTGGCCGGTCTTCAGATCGAAGGTGTCGGTCTGACTGGGGCCCCCCGACATCCAGAGCAAGATGCACGAGCGATGGCGGGCCGGATCCTCCGCGCCCCGCGCCGCCAGCGAACCGAACCAGGGAGCCGCGGTGGCGCCCACGGCACCGGCGGCCGCCATGCGCAACAGATCGCGGCGCGAAAGCTGCCCGGCGAGGGCCTGTCCGCGCGAAAGTTTACCTGGCATCGTTCTGCTCCTTGCGATGAAAGACGCGCGATCTAGTGATTGGTGAGGAACTCGCTGCTGTTCAACAATGCCCACAGCACGTCGCTCAGGCGCGCGTCGCGCTGCTGCTTGTCAGCCGAATCGATGTAGGTGGTGTAACGCTCCAACTCGTCGGCGCGCGGAGGACGCGTGACCGTGGCGAGGTAGAGCAGCTCGAGCCGATCGCGCGTCGTCAGTCCGGGAAAGGCGAGCACGGAGGTCATGAGCCGGGTCGTGGCCCCCTGCATGCTCCGCGGCCGGTCACCCGTGTAGACGGCGTTCTTGCCGGTCTGCGTGGCGCCGGCGACCAATTCGCCGTTCATCAGCGTCAGCGCCTGAATGATCGAGGTCTGGGCCTCGGTCAGATCGTCGCTGCCGCGTGTGAACGTATCGAGAAAGGTCATCCGCGAAACATCGGTTACGAACGGCGACTGCACGTTGGGATTGTGGTATAGCACGGCCTCGTCGAAGCTGGCCAGCAACCGTTCGGCGTCGAGGGCCCGCACCGGCATCACCGCGAACAGGCGGGGATCGGCCTGTCGCTCGTCGCTCACCAGACTCGAACGCTGATAGGCGCGCGTCGAGACCAGGGCCCGCATCATGTACGACAGGTTGAAGTCGTGCGCGACGAACTCGCGCGCGAGCAGCTCGAGTAACTCGGGATGGCTGGGTGGATTGTCGGCCGAAAAGTCATCCACCGGATCGACCAGGCCATGGCCGAAGAAGTGGGCCCAGAGACGATTCATCGTGGCCTTGGCAAAGTAGGGATTCTCGCGCGAGGTGACCCATTTGGCCAACGTCGTCCGCGACGATTCCTTTTCTGCCCATTCGGGCGATTTGCCGTCGAGAAACAACGCCGGCACGACCGTCTCCGTTCCGACGATGGTGATCTCGTGCCGGTCCGGCTCCTCGACGATGACCGAGAAGGGCTGGTCGGGCTGTTGTTTCTTGACCCCCGAGAAGAAGCCGGCCAGCGACCAGAACTGCTCGCGCTTCCAGTTGTCGAAGGGATGGTCGTGGCACTGGGCGCACTCGATCTGCACCCCCAGGAAAAGACGCGCGGCGCTGGCGGCCAGGTTCTCGGGCTTGGCGTCCTTGGCGATGTAGAACGCCAGGGGAGAGACTTCGTAGAAATCAAAATCGCCGCGATTGCCGTCGGCGCCGGGCAGTTCGTACGAGATCAATGCTCGCACGAGCTCGTCGTAGGGCATTTCGGCCAGGAACTGCTGTCGCAGCCAGCTCTCGAGGCTGGGGGCCATGAAACGCAACTGCTGGTTCGCGTCCATCTCGGGCAGCAGCAACCGTCGCCAGACGCGAGCGAGATTCGTCGCGTGGGCGGGTTCCGTCAGCACTCGGTCGACCAGTTGCTCGCGGCTGCTATAGAACGGGTTCGACAAAAACTCGCGCGCGGTCGAGACGGGAGGAATGCGCCCGGCGAGATCGAGGTACACCCGGCGTAAAAACTCCGCGTCGGTGGCAAACTCGCCCGGGGGAACTTCCGCTTCGGCCAAATGCCGGTCGAGTTCCGCATCGATGCGGCCAGCTAGAATGCGAATCTCGTTCCAATCGCTCGACGGCGGGCGGTCGGCGCCCCAGACGGACGCTGAGAAGCCGCAGACTTCCAGCATTACCGCTACGAGCACGATCGATGCCATACGGCTCCGCATGGGAAGCCTCCTCGAATTCGGTGCCTCACTACTGGTCCGCCGCTTCCTCGGTGGCCGGTTCCGCCGGGTCTTCTTCGGCGGTTTGCACGGCGACGTCATCAATGCGCAGCATGCGAGGCAACTCGTCGCGCACGACCTTTTCTTCCAGGAAGAGAATCGATCCGTCTGCCATCAAGACGTGAAAGCCCAGGGCATGCCATCCCCCCAGCGGATCGCGGGGGTGGCCATCTTCGCGGAGCGGGATGTCCTCGGGCCTGGTCCAGGGCACATGCCGCATCGATTCCACGAGGAGAATCGTGTTGTTCGTTCCATCCTTGACCTGCGAGATCTTGGTGCCGCCGAACTCGGGAAACATCGTATGCGGACCGACCACCGCATAGAGGGCCGCTTCGGTCGAAGATGCGCCGACGACGTCTGGCGCCGGTCCGGCGTAAACCTTGGGCATCCTGGCGAGCAGCGTCCGGTTATGCTCGCTGTCCCAAGGCTCGTCGAGGTGAAACTCGCCGTAAAGCGCCTTTTCTTCCTCGCCCAGGTAAGGCAACAATGCCACGCGCCAGCTCAAAAGCGGGGTGCCCTGCTCGTCGCAGATCGCCTGGGGGGGGAAGAAGCCCCGAGCGGAATGATGCTGGTGCATGGCGATCCCCACGCGCTGCAGGGGCTTCACCGATCGCGCGCGGCGCTCGACGAGCGCGGGGGAATTCAGCACGCCCGCGGGCAGCTCGCGCAAGGCAGGATCGGGGGACTCGGCGAACAGGGCCTCGGCCGGCACGCCGCCCATGCCGGCGAATTGTCCCACCGATTGGATCACCATCGGCATGACGGCGGCCATCTTCATTTCCAGTTGCACGCCGACGGCGGCATGCGAGGCCTGTTGCTCGATGCGAATCGACTCGAACATTTTTTCGGCGAGCCTGGCGTATCGTTCGCGGCTGGCGGCGTCGCTTCCGGCGGCGCGCTGGAGCTGCGAATCGAGCAGTTGCTTGCGATTCGAGCGGACGAGGGCCACGAGCGCCTTGATCGACTCGGTCCCTTTCTTGGCCGCTTTCTCGTCGGCAAAGGCGAGCGCGGCGTCGAGCCGGCATTGCTCGCGATCGCTGGCGATGAGCGAGATCGCCGTGGCCTTCTCGAGCAGCGACTTGGCCAGCGAGCCGATCAACCGTTGATCCCCCAGACCGGCGGCGATTTTTTCGAATTCGCCGCGCACGTACTCGGCATCGGCGGCGATGGCCAGCGCGGCCGCGGGCACCTGCTGGATCGTCTCTTTCCACGGCGGCGCTTCTTGATTTCGATGCGCGTCGATAGCCCGTTTCAGATCGTAGTCCTCGGCCACGACGTACGTCCGTTCATCGACCGGCCAGAAGCGGAGCGAGGGCTCTCCCGAGATCGCGTAAAACACCGTCTCGCCGTAACGCTGCTCCTCGAGCTTGACCGGGTAATTCTGGAGCTTCTGCTCCCAGTCGATGGGAGACTTCGTGCGAAAGACGTTCAACTCGAAGATCAGATTCGTCCCGTTGCCGTCCCTCGCGGGACGTTGCGGATCGGCTTTCAAGCGGACGAACGTGATTTGTTCCAACTGACGGATCGAAACCGGATTGGTCAGACCGGTCCGCAGCGCATTGATATTGGCGTCGGCAATTTTGAGGCCTTCGCGCCCGAGCAGCAGATGTGGCCGTACCGCCACCATCATCGCGGCGTCGGCCGGTTGAACGTCGAGGGCCAGCGGACCCAACGCCGCCGCCGAGTCTGACGAAGGGTCCGACTTGGTGGGTGCGGCCGGATCCGCGGCGCGAACGATTCCCCCCAGGGCAGCCAGCAAGATCAAGCTGCAGAAAAAGCAGCGCGGGCTGCGGCGCTGTTCGGCCCACGGATTGGACATCGCTGCCTCTCCCGCTCTGGTCCAAAGGACGAAGGCCGCTACAGGCCATTCGCCCGAGGTGCTCGTTATCAACCGTCCCCACGGCTTGTTCGCCGAGCGACCGTCATCATAGGGAACAAAAGAAACCGTTGCACGGAAAAACTTGTCGTGGTTTGCTGCCGCATCCTCGACAATGCGAATGGTCCTCGCTGCACGGGCGCAGCATCGCGGCGTGGAGTTTCTCTGTTCCCCAGAGAGGACGCCGGCCATGGTGCCTGCGTCCCGCACCGCGGAGAAATAATTAGCGTGGCCAGAGTTTTACTAAGGCCTCGGCATCGCGGCCGTAATGTTGTTTGAGGGCCTCGTCGAATTTCTGTCCCCCGCGCAGCGAGGCGAGGAGTGCCCGATAGCGTTCGGGGCTGGTCAACAGAAACTTCACGAAGCCGTAGCTGAGCGGATCGACTTCGGCCGGCACGACATTGCCGGTCAGGAAGGCCTGGGGATTGGTCAGTTTGGCGCGCGCGGCTCGGGCGGCCTCGTCGAGGGCGGCCCGATCGGCGCCGCGTGGTTCGAGCTGCGCCGCCAATGCCAAGGCCGAACCGCGCGCAAACCAGGCGGGCACCTCGGCCAAATGCTCGAGATACGCGCCGATCAGCTCGCGCGTGAGCAGCCCCGACGCCCGTGCCGGGTCGGCCTCGCGCGGCAGCACGAGACACGAATAGGCATCGAGGATGTCGTAGCGCCAGTGGGCATCTTCCGTCGCTTCGGCCTCGCGCCCCTCGACCATCTGGGCAAACTCTCCATAGTCGAAACGGCGCGCCAGAACAAAAAAGGTCAACCGTCCGCGAATCAACGGTTCGCCCGTGGGCAGATTGACGTACTTGGCGAATCGCGTGGCTGAGGCCTCTGCCAGATCGGCCAGTGGCGCTAACTCGGCGGCGGGGCGATCCCCCACGAAGAGAAACTGCGGCGTTTCGTGCTGCGCCGGCTTTTCGTCGGGAATGGCCAAGTGCCATTTCTTCCTGGCGTAATCGACACGTTCGGCGGAGAGTTCCTCGTGCGACATCTGGCTCGTGCGATAGATCTCGGCGATTTCGTCCGTGGGTCGACGTGGATCGAGACCGTCGAAGGTGGCCCCTTCGTTAATCCAGGTGACGAACCTGGCAATGGTCTCCTCGGGCAGGGCCGGGCGGCGGAGCGGCATGCGTTCGCGCTCCGGGGCGCGCAGCTTCTGGATCAGCAGACTTTCATCGGCTTTGCCCGGTACGAGCAGAGCCCCCGTGTTCCCCCCCCGCAACAGGCTGTTGAAGTCGTCGAGGTTCAGATTCGCCGAGGCTTGGTTGCCGCCGTGGCAACCGATGCATTGAGCCACCAGCACCGGCGCGATATCGCGCGAGAAAAGAACCGTTTCGTTTCCTTTCGGCCGGGCCACCATCAGGGCATCGGTCATGGCTGGCATGGCCGAGCCCGCCGGCACGAGCCGATCGAGCGGGGTGTTGGGATTGTCGCCATCGAAACGGGCTCCCCCCTTGATCCATGCTTCGAGCGTGGCGAGCTCTTCGGACGGGACGCGACCGCCGCCGCGCGGCATGTCGCCCGAGCGAATCGATTCGACGAGCCGGCTCGATTCGCTGTCTCCCGCGACAACGACGGGTGAGCCATCGGCTCCCTGTCCGATCGCCGCGTAGCTCGACATGCTCAGTCCGCCGCGGGTGCGTCTCACGTGACATGCCCCGCAGCGGGCGAGCAGGATGGGCGCAACCTCTTTCGAGAAGCTGGGACCGGCCGGCATGCCGCTGCGGCCGAGCTTCTCGCCGAGCAGCTTTTCCATGCCGGCGAGACGCTTTTCAAGGGGAGCGGCCAGGCCGCGCGTCTCGCGCTCGTCCCCCGAGGCGGCGAGTTTCTTGAGCTCGTCGCGGGCCGTGGAGAGGGTCTTGGTCGCAGCGTCGAGGTCTTTGACGCGAATCTGGCGGTTGGCCTCGCGCAGCAGGTCCTGGATCTCTTTGGCCGCGGCCTTTTGCTCGGGCGTGACCGCCGCGCGGGCCGTGTCGGTCATCAGGGACCACGCGCCCGCCAGCGCAAGAACTGCCAGGAAATACCGCCAGGAGCGCATGCCTCTTTCCTTCTCTGTTTAGCTGCGATCGAGGGGCTCTGTTCCACAGGCGCGAGAAGGCGGCCCGGCGGACCGCGATTCAAGAACGCCCTCAGACCGCTGCGATCTTACGCCGATTATAGCCGAGCGCGGCGAGGAACACGCAATCCGTGCCGAGAGAAAGGGGGTAGACGCCCGAAACCGGCCGATCAGCGAAGGCGGGGCGCATGGTGGCGGCGCACGATCTGGCGGTCGGCGCGAGGACGGCCCGGCCACTGGTAGCCGTAGCGCACGGCGAACCACTCGGCGAAACGCTCACGGTCCGTGTAACCGCGATTGCGATGATCGAGCAGGTGCCCGAGCTCGTGGATCAAGATGTTGTTCAGGTAGAAGTCTCGGATCGCCTCTTCGGTCCAGAGGAGACTCCAGGCCGAACCGCCGGTGTTGACCCAGCGTCCGCCGTACATCTCGGCCTCGACCACCTGGCTTGGCTTGGGGGGCCAGTTGTAGTTTTCGGTGAGGCTCTCTTCCATCGGATAGAGATAGATCGTCGCGCCCCACTGCATGCCATAGCAGGGAAAGCTTTGCTTCTTGCGCGTCATGCGGCTCAGTTGCAGAAACTGCAGCGGACGCAGCAACTCGCTGGGCAGCTCGGCGAGCCGGGCGATCACTTCCTCGCGCGTGACGACATGGCGGTAGCCGGCGCCCGGTTTCTGGACGATGACGCTGTACGAATTGCTTTCCTCGGCCGGTTCGTGCCAATCTTCGGGAGGCAGGAACGGCAAGCGCGCATCGGCGGGCCCGACGCGAGCGCGACTATTGCGCGGCACGGCGTGTCCATGCGATTTTGAACGCGCCGAGGCGTTCATCTGTCGCATGTGGACCACGCGGCTGCCGAGTCGTACTTTGGCGTTGCGAGCCATCGAGGCGCGAACCAGGAACTGGGGGAACAAGGGGAAGCGTACGTGCTTCGGACCAGCGAATCACTCCTCGAGAAGGGCCGATCGGGCCGAGGAGGCGCTCCGTCTGGATACGTGTGTCCAAAGCAAAGGGCTGCCGGCCTTCCAGCCGACAATGCCATCCTAGGGAGCCCCCGGGCCGTAAAACAAGTGAACATCGCAAGTGCCTATTTGGCAGCACATTACGACAGTCAAATGGGGACTTACGTCGAGGGTGTCCAGCGGTAAAAAAGCCTGGAAAACAAGGCCTCCCGCGCCTGGAGAGCCTGGAGACGACAGGTGTCGTCACTCGGCCGCTTCGTTTCCCGCCAGGCGTCGCTCCCCCCGGCGCGCGGCGCGATATTATCTACTATTGTGGTACACGATAGAAAACGGCGCGCGATCAGCGAGCGCTTGGCGTCTGGGCCAGCTCGCGCCGCGTGGCCCGCACGCGGTCTTGCACGATGGCCGGCAGCTTCGAACCGAGCAGATTCGCGCCGTCGAACCAACCGTGCGGTTCGGAGAAGACCAGGTGCCACTCGGCCAGCAGCGCGCCGGGTGGTTCGCTCAGCTCGGTAAGCTGCACGTAGCCCCCCACGCCGCCGTAGGGCTGCCAGTCCCCCGTGGGCTCGAGCCGCCCCGCGGCATCGCGCTCGAGTGCTCGCCAGCGGTTGGGAAAGTCGGCGTCGCGCGCAAAACGGGGATCGAGCTCGAGCGCGGCGACGAGCGATTTGCCCGCGCGGCTCCAAGCGGAGCGCACGGTGCCCTCGATCTCGACCTTCTTGAGCAAGGTGAAGCTGCCGTGGGCGAACTCTTCGCGCCGCTCGTCCTTCGGCGGCAGCTCGATGCCGCGCGCCGCGAGGGCCGCTTCGTCGAGCGCGCTCCCCTGGCCGCCGACGTCTTCGTTTGGTTCTTCCGCGTGCAGGAGTCGCGACGGCACGTCCCCCTGGGCGAGCTCGTCGAGGCTGCCGTAGGCGATGAAGTAGACGTCCACGCGGCGCGCGGGGGCCTCGCCGTCGAGAAGCTCGACGTGCAGGATCTGCGGCGCGACCGCCGACTTGCGAGAGAACTGCTGAAACGAATAGGAAGGCTTCACGAGCTCGCCGATGGCCGCTTTCGCTGCGGTGGCATCGGCGCCGGCGGACAGCAGAGGGGGCGTGAGCGAAATCGCCTTGCCGGGCGAGATCTGGACCCCCTCGTCCCGCAGCCGGGCATAGAGGGGATTGTTGGTCTCGTGCGATTGCCCGGTGGTCAGGGTGGCCAGGGCCAGAATCAGGGAAGAGATCATGAGCGGGGTTCTTGGGGGTTCAAGCGATCTTCGGCCAGGCGGCCGTCGCGCATCCGCAGCACGCGCTGGGCGCGAGCAGCCACCTCGTCGCTGTGCGTGACCACCACCAGCGTCATCCGGCCCTCGCGGTGCAGGCGGTCGAAGAGCTGCAAGATCTCCTCGCCGGTGCGCGAATCGAGGTTGCCGGTCGGCTCGTCCGCCAGGAGCAGCCGCGGACCGTTCGCCAGCGAGCGGGCGATGGCCACGCGCTGTCGTTCGCCCACGGAGAGCTGAGCCGGTCGATGCCCTGCCCGATGCGCCATGTTCACCTGCTCGAGCAACTCCAAGGCCCGCTGCTCGCGCTGCCGGGCCGAGAGCGTCCCCTCGAACATCGGGATCTGCACGTTCTGCAGCGATGTGAGCGTGGGGAGCAGAAAGAAGCTCTGAAAGACGAAACCGATCTCGCGCGAGCGAAACCGGTCGAGATGGCGCAACGTGGACAAGGGTTGGTCGTCGAAGTAGACCTCGCCCGAGGTCGGTCGGTCGAGCGCCCCCAGCAGGTTGAGCAGGGTCGACTTGCCGCTGCCGCTGGGACCCATGATGGCCACGTATTCTCCCGCCGCGATAGAGACGTTCACATCGGCCAGCGCATGGACGTTGCCGTTGGGATAGTCCTTCGACAGGCGTTCCGCGCGCAAGAGCGGCGTCGGGCCGGGCGCGCGTCCGTCTGGTCGCGGCGCGCTAGCAGTCGAGTCGTGCGGCGGCGTGGCGGTCGTCGGTTCAGTCATGGGCGAGTCCTTCCGTGGGAAGCAGCCGCGCGGCGCGTATGGACGGATAAAGGGCCCCCACCAAGCCGACGAGCGTGGCCATGCCCAGTCCCTGCAGCATGACAACGGGAGCGATGCGCCCCTCGATAAAACCGCTCACGGCGGGCAAGGTCGCCAGCCAGCGCGTCGCGAGGATAGCGCCGATCGTGCCCAACACGGCGCCGCTCAGGCTGAGGATCAGGCATTCGCTGACGATCATCTGCACCACGCGGAGCTTGCGCCAGCCGATGGCCCGGAGAATGCTGATCTCGCGGATGCGCTCGACCACCGACATGAGCATCGTGTTCAGCACGCCGATCGTGCCGACGCTGATGGCGATGACCGACGTCATCCAGGCCATCGAGTGGATCATGCGGATGTGCATGGCGCTCGAGACGTATTCGCGCGTCGGCAGGGCCGAGATCCCCAGCGGCTGGCCATCGGCATTCTTGAGCGCGTTGATGTCGTCGCACAAGCGATCGACCGAATGGTCCTCGCGCTGCGTTAGATCGGTGATGACCGAGTAGCCGGTCACGGCGCCTTCGCGGGCCATGAGCCGTTGCGCTTCGGCCAGCGGGATCGTCACGCCGCCGTTCTCGAACACGCTAAAGCTGCGGTAGATGCCCACGATATCGAAGGCCTCGCCCTGCAGGGTGATTTTCTCGCCCACCTGGAGGCCCAGCGTATCGGCCAGCGTCTTGCCCAGCACGGCGACGTGAGATTCCCCCGCTTCGTAGGGGCGCCCTGCTACGAACTCGAGTCCTTCGAACAGCACGGTGTCTGGTTCCCAGCCCTGCAGCAACACGCTGATGACGTTCTTGTTCTGGGGATAGTCGATCAGCTCGACGAGCCCCGGCGCGGCGTCTTTCACGCCGGGTACCTGGCGAATGCGCTCGCCGACGCTCATGTCGAGCTCGCTATTGAGCTGATCGAGGACCCCCGCCTGGACGACGACGATCTCGACGCCCCGCGCGCCGAACGAATCTGCGGTCGACTGTTCGAAGCCGTGCGAGATGCCCAGCAGTGCCACGGTCGTGCCAATGGCGACCGCCACGCCGCCGATGGTCAGCAGCGACCGGGCGAATCGCCGCAGCAGATTGTGACAGATGAAGGTGGCAAACCACATGGGTGAGGATCCGGAGCTCGTTGAGCGTTAACGTTCTTGTGCCAGGGGCGAGTTCTGTCGAGCGGCCAACGCGTCGAGATGTTTCGCCACGCGGGCCACGAATTCGGCAGGGCTTTCGAGCAGCGCCAGATGCTTGGCGCCAGGCACGAAATCGACCGTGCAGTCGGCCACGTGT
Source organism: Pirellulales bacterium (assembly GCA_019636335.1). Classification (NCBI taxonomy): domain Bacteria; kingdom Pseudomonadati; phylum Planctomycetota; class Planctomycetia; order Pirellulales; species Pirellulales bacterium. Next base: position 137,480 of record JAHBXR010000010.1, on the reverse strand, counting down.
GCGGCCAGGTAACGGCAGGTGGCCTGAAACGGGGAATGCTCGTCGTACAGCGCGACGACCGGCACTTGCAACTCGGCCAGGCGCTCGGCGGTGAGGCCCGCCGCAGTGAACGTGTCGCGTGCCGCCGAAGTCGCCGCCAGCGGAGCGAGTTGCGCCAGCCAACGTATGGCAGGCGGGCCCAGCCGCGTTTCGATGATCGTCCGTTGCTCGGAGGTTAGGTTGGCCACCGCCGTCAACAAGCGAGAGAAGTCGACGCGCTGGCCGACGTCGAGCCCCGCCTCGTCGAGCACCTCGGCCAGTCCGCGCCACACCTCGACCCGTTCCATCTCGGGCTCGAGCTCGGCCAGGCCGGGGAAATAGGAATCGCAGAGGATGAGGCCCGCCACTCGCGTGGGCTCGAGCGAGGCCAGATGGGCCGCCACCACGCCGCCGAAACTGTGTCCCACCAGGTAGGCGGGGCCCAGCTCCAGGGCGTCGCACAGTCGGGCCAGGTCGCCCGCCATCTCGCGCGAGGTGTAGCCCGCGGGCGGGGCATCGCTGGCGCCGTGGCCGCGCAGGTCGTACGTAGTGACGCGAAAGCGGTTGGCCAGGGCGGGCACGATGCCGCTGAAGAGCCACATCGCCAGGTTGCTCGTGAAGCCATGCAGCAGCACGACGTCGGGACCGCTGCCCGACTGCTGGTAATGGAACTTCAGACCATCGAGCGCCACGTGCGGCATGCAATCAGCATCCTTGGGGTGCCGTGCTGTCGGACGTCGCCAGGTGCCGCTCGAGGAAGGCCACGATCTGGCCGACCGTCAGGTCCTGCTCGCCGGTGGCGTTCACCACCGCGAGCAATTCGTGAAACGGCAGCGAACCACCGAAGTGCTTTTCGAGCATCTCGCCCAGCACGACGGCATCGATCGAGCGAAAGCCCAGATCGCCGAAGAAGCGCGTCTCGGGCGTGATGGCTTCCGGGTACTCGCGGCCGGGAAAGTTTTGCAGCAGGGTCACGACGTCCGTCGAAATCTGTTCCGAGGTCCAATCACTCATGGGGCAATCTCCGGGCAGCAGGCGGCCGCCACAATCAAGTCTCCTTCGCGCGCCGTACGTACGGCAAGGGGTGAATGCAAGCGATGTCCCACGCGGGACGCCAGCGCATCGGCCGGCTCGAATTCCAGGATACCACGGTGGTGGTCGAAGCGCTGGGGCACGAGCCGCGCGAGTTCTTCGGCCCGTTGCGGACCGAGTGCCCGCCGCAAGGCCTGCCGGGCGACGGCCAGTCGGGCTGCCGCTTCATCCGGCGCGATGCCCGCCCCTTCGAACAGCAGCAACTCGCTGGCAGAGGACGCGCCGGCCTCGTCCACCGAGAATTCGTCGAGCCGCACGAGCGCCGCCCCCGGGCGACCGTCGAGCGAGGCGATTCCGACCATGGCTCGTCTCGTGCAGGCGAAATCGATGCGCGGGAAGCCCACCGGTCGCTCGTTGCTGCGCAGCGTGGCGCCGACGCTTCCGTCCGGTTCGGCTTCGATCTCGATATCGGACGGATAGAGGCGTTCGCCGCATTGATGGCGCCACAAGATGCGCGCCGCGTCTTTGGCGGCTACACGCCCGAAGAGCCAGCCGGCGCGCTGGTCGTCTTCCTTGACGGCGCGGAACGCCGCCTGCTCGACGGGGCTCAACGTCACGCGCACCGCCGCGGCGAGCATGCCCGGTTGGACCAGGTCGTCGCTCGGCTCGAGCAGCACGGCCCAGGAACGGGTCTCGGCCGGGGCGGTCTCCGCCGGCGTGGGGGGCGCGGCGATCGGCCAGTCGCGGCTGATGAAGTATTCGTCCTTGGGCCCGTGGAAATTCACCTTGTCGACCGGCAGATAGAAGCGCCAGCACTTGACGCCGGTGAAGCGGCACCAGAGGCGTCCCTCGGGGGTGAAAACGTCGCCGTCGTGCGTGAAGCGCCGCGCCGAGGCATGCGCGATCCAGGTGCGGACCTTGAGCTCCGTACCGGCGGCGGGAGGGGGCGAGAAGAACTCGATCTTTCCCAACTCGTAGGGCAGCAGCACGCGCCCGGCCTGGTCGGGTTGTTCCAAGTGCCAGCCTGCCGCCGGGTGCATCGCCACGTCGATCGTCACCGGGTCGAGCAGAAAGCCAGGTTCGCGGCGCGACGCGAACAGGTTGTCGCGCGGCTGGATCTGGATCGTCGCTTCGATCCCCTCGTCGCCGAAGCCGTTGAGTTGCGTCACACCCTGGAAACGCGGCCCGTGGAACAAACCGCGGTAGAGCTCGTAGAGGCCGATCGTATTCGGTCGCGCACTGGTGAAGGCCGCCGGCTTGGGGGCCGGAGGAATGGGGTAGCGTTGCGCCAGCAGGACGCGTCCCAGGGCGGCCACCGCGCCCCGTTTGGCGGAGCCGTTGTTCGCTTCTTCCACGCCGGCATCGGGGCCCAGATCGCGCACCTCGACTCTCACGGAGACCTGCTCGGCCGGCACGTCGGGACGCTGCTCGATGCTGGCCTTCACCTCGACCGTGCTGATGGGATCGTCGAGCGCCAGCCAGCGAATCAGGGTGACGTCGTTTACCGAGATCGGCGCGTGTCCCGGTACGAGCCGCGCCGCCACTTCGGCCATCATCTCGAGCGTGAAGGTCATCGGCATGACCGGCAGGCCGTGTTGATTGGGATCGACCTTGCTCACCTCGCGCCCGCCGACGGTGTGGTCCTCGGCGTAGAGATCTTCGCTCAAGTCCAGCCGCCGCCGCATGACGATCCGCTCGCCCGCCACGTGCTCGACGATTTCAGAGACGAGCGGACCGGGCACGCTCAACAGATCGTGTGGAATCTCGCACGGCGCGGCGACGGTCGCGGGAACGGACCCGGGCGTTGCCACGGGTTCCGAGGGAATGGTGGGCACGGCAGCGAGCGGAGTGATTTCCGGCGGTGTCCGCCAAAGCTGCGGCGCCAAGCGATTCGTGCGCACCCCGCGCCGCCGCGCGAGAAACTGCTCGGTGATGGCCTGCTGATCGGCCAGAAACTGCTCGGAGAGCGCCAGGTGCCGCTGCATCACCTCGGCACGTCCGCCGCGCGTCTCGGCGCCAGGAAATTGGTTCATCGGGGCCAACGTCGGTTCGGCGACGGCGAGCGGGAGAGGCAATTCGGTCGCCGCCGGGGCGTTCGATTCCTGGGGAATGGTGAAACGAGCTGGCATAGGTTCGATCGGCGTCGTGTTCGATGGCTCGCAGGTCGGCTGCGTCGCGCGCGAGGGATGAAGATAGGCGAGACGCACCGGCACGCCGTGTACGAACAATTGCGCCACCAGGTGCAACAATTGCGTCATGCCTCCGCGACGCTGCACGTCGGCCGGTACGGCGAGGAACTCGCGCCCGCGGAGGGTGTCCTCGACAAACGAGCTGAGGTTGCCGCGCGGTCCGGCCTCGACGAAGATGCGCACGCCGGCGGCATACAGGTTCTCGATGGCGTCGATGAACCGCACCGGCGAGGCCCAATGGGCCAGTGCCAGCGAGCGGATCGCGGCCGGATCGGCGGGAAAGGGCTGGCCCGTGGTGGCCGAGTACACGGGGCGGCTGGGAGCGCTGAAACGAACCCCGGCGAACATGTCGGCCAAAGGGCCCAAGAGCGGCTCGAACAACGGCGTGTGATAGGGCCGCGCCAGCGAGAGCCGCTCGTACATCGTCTTGCGCGACTGCAGCGCGGCTTCGACCGCGGCCATCGGCGCCGGCGGACCGACAAGCACCGTCTGGTGCGGGCAGTTCTCCATGGCCACGTGGACCAGTTCGATCTGCGGCGTGCCCGCGCTCGTCAACTGGGCGAGCAAATCGGCGGCTGCGCGCGGCGCGATCCCGGCGGCCAACAATACGCCGGCATGGGCGTCGCTGGCGTCTTCCTGCTCGCGCAGCGTACGGAGCATGCCGGTAATCGGCGACTCATCGTCGCGATCGAAGACCCCTGCCGCGCGCAAAGCAGCCAGTTCGCCGGCGCTGTGTCCCAAGACGACATCGGGCTCGACGCCCAGGCCCTCGAGCACCTGGTGAATACCCCAATCGGCGGCCAGCACGCTCAGCATGGCGTTGTCGAGCGAGCGAAGTTCATTGTCGAGGGCTGCGCGCTCGGCAGTCGCGATGTCTGTCGGCACGTCGATGAAGCGACTGATGGGGCGCTCCTGCGTCTGCGAAATCGCCAGGCGTTCGTCGCACCAGGTGAAGCAATCGCGTACCACGTCGAATTGGTGAACCAGCTCGCCGAGCATGCCGAGATACTGCGCCCCTTCGCCCGGGAAGAGAAAGGCGAGCTTGCCCCGTGGCGCGAGGGGCCGATCGGTGAAGTACAACCCCGTGACATCCTGGATCTGATGGCAATCGGCATCAGCCAACCGTCCGCGTGCCCGTTCGAGCCGCTTGAGCAGGTCGTCTCGCTGGCCGGCGATGATCGCCAGCCGCAGCGACGGGGGATCAAGCGGAGCGCTGGCGAGCGCCCCGGCCAGTTCGGACAGATCGAGCGCCGGCTGGGCAGCGACCTGCTGCTGACAGTGCTCGATCGCGGCGATCAGTCGAGCGCGATCGGGCGCGGCGAAGACGAACAATTCGTTCACCGTGGCCTGTATCGCCGTGGCTTGCGCCGTGCTGCGTGGCGAAGCCTGCGGCGCAGGTCCGTCGGCGACCGATCCGGCGTGTGGTGGTGGGGTCATGGCTACGTCCTATTCGGCCATTGGCCGCATCTCTGGGCGTTACCCGTTGTGTACAGGTTGCACGAGATTCGCGGCTCCCCCGGCGATGACGACTTCACTTTCTCCCTTTTCGCCGTGCCGCAACTCGTCGAGGACGAAGCGCGGCCCCTCTTCGGGCGAGATCAACTTGAGTCCGCGACGCACGAGGTGCTTTTCCAAGTCGGCGACCATGCCGAGCCCCGACCAGGGTCCCCAGGCGATGGCGAGCACGCGTCCCGGCCAGCGGCGATCGAGATACCAGGCCAGCTTGCTGAGGAACTCGTTGGCGGCGGCGTAGTCCGATTGTCCACGGTTACCGTAGCGGCTCGCCAGCGACGAGAAGAAGACGCAGAACTTCAACTGCTCGGGCCGCACGTGGCGGCAGATCGTCAGGGCGCTTTCCACCTTGGTGCGGAAGACGCGATCGAACGATTCGGGCGTTTTGTCGGCCAGCAGCTTGTCTTCGATCACCCCGGCGCCGTGGATGACGCCGTCGATTCCGCCGCGGCGCTCGTGGAGGTCCTCCAAGAGTCGGCCGAAGGCCTCGCCGTGGCGGACATCGAGCGAGTGATACTCGACCGTGGCGCCGGCGGCACGCAGGGCGGCCAGGTTGCCGCGGATTTCGCGGTCTTGCAGCAGCCGCTGATAGGCGGCTTCGACGGCTGCCGGGGCGATGGCTTCTCCCGCGGCGCGCAACTGTTCGATGAAGATCGCCTTGAGCCTGGCGGTGTCGTTTTCGCCGAGTGTGGCCGCCGCTTCTTCCTCGGCGGGCAACGGAGAGCGTCCCACGATGACCAGATGGGGCTGAAAGTTTTTGGCCAGTTCCAGAGCGACGGCCGCCGTGATCCCCCGCGCGCCGCCGGTGATGAGCACGGTCGAATTCGGCGCCAGGGGCGCTTCGTTCGTGGCGCTGGCCTCGATCGTGGCCTGCACCGGTTCCCAAGTGACGCGACGTCCTTCGAGATAGCCCACTTCGGCCGGGCCATCGGCATCGTTCAATTCGGCCAGCAGGCGCTCGGCCAGCTCGTCGGTCGAACGCATGACGTCGAGATCGACGACCCGCACCAGGGCCTGGGGCCATTCGAGCGCGACACACTTCATAAAGCCGACGATCGCCCCGTGACCGGGAAAAACTTCATCGGACGACGTTTCGGCGAAGCCCAAGCCACCGCCGATGCCGGTGCCGGCCAAGAGGAGCGCCCCCCCTGCCTCGGCCGCCTGGCGGAGATCCTGTTCCAGGCCGCGCGCCAACAGATAGAGCGAGCGCACGTCGCGATAGGCGCGCGTGGCCCATTGGTCGCCGGTCGGTAGTTCGGCCAGCGGCGCGAGATGCACCAGCCCACCGATCTTGCCGACGCCTGAGCGAATGCGACCGAGCATCGCTTCGACCGACTGTGGATCGGCGAAATCGGCAAAGAAGACGCCATTCGCTTCGACGTGGCCGTTCGTGGGGGAGCCGTTCATGCCTTCGGCATGACGCACGATGACCAGTTGTTGCCCGAAATCGGCCAGCCGCGAGGCAAATGTTCGTGCGATACCGCGGCCGTCGTCGGTCACGAGCACGGCGCCGCTGGGGATCAGCAACGAGCCTCCCGTCGGAAGCGGGGCATCGATCAACTCGACCAGGGCCCGCTGGACTTCGAGTTCCGCGGCGGCATCGCCGTTCGTCGATGCGGCAGCCGTAGAGGCCGCGTTGCCGCCGGCATCGTGCGCGCCGTTGCTGCTCGCCGCGGCGGGTAGCGCCTGGGTGGCCGGAGCCGCCAGGGCTGGCTGTCCTTGGGCGTCGCCGCTGAAGAGCGCCTTCTCCAGGTATTCGAGGATGCCGCGCAGATTGCGAATGGTAGTCAGCTTTTCGAGCTCGATCGTGTCTGCCATATCCGTGCCGGCGTCTTCGATCGACTCGGCGAGCGTGCCCAGGATCTCGACACGTTTGATCGAGTCGATGCCGAGATCGGCCTCGAGATCGAGGTCCAGATCGAGCATCTCCTTGGGATAACCGGTGCGCTTGCTGACCAACTCGAGCAGACGGGACGAAATCGTTTCGAGATTGAACTCGACAGCCGCGGGAGCCGCCGCCGCGACGGCGGGCACGGCGGCCGGCTCGGCGTTCGTGGCGACGACGGCGGACGCTGGTGTCACGGCAGCCGAGGCTGCTGGCTGCGCGACCGGCGCCGCGGGAACCGGGGGCGCTGCATAGGCGGGCATGGCCTGCGGCGCGTACGCAGCAAGCGCCATGCCCTGCTGCGGCGCACTCGTCAGTGGCGCCACAGGGGCTGCTTCGGGGGCGCCCCCCAGGTAGGTCAGCATCACGCTGCGCTGCGTATCGAGAAAGCGCGCCATCAGGTCTTGATAGCGCAGCATGACCAGGGTGGCGTCATCGGCCGCCGCTTGAGGAGGTACGGGCGTCCAGCCGGCGGCGGAGCCATTTCCATGAGACATCGAAGAACTCTCCGTGGTGTTCCTGACCGGAACCGAGGGCGCGGCAGCGCCGGTCGGAGCCGGAGTTTGGGTGGAGCGATTGGTAGTAGCAGAAGCGGGCGGCGCCACCGGTGCCGGCGGGGCGGCACGTTCAACGGGCGAGGCTTGGGCCGCTCTTGGCTTGGCTCCGCTCGTCGCGCCGTTGTCCTCGGACTTTGGAAACTGGTAGTCGAGGAGACGCTGCCCCAACAGCGGCGGCTCAGGACCATTCAGCGGACGCGAGCGAACGCCATTGACGAGCCACGTGCTGGGCGAAGGCTTGCGCTTGCCGGTCTCGACGGTGAGCTCGTCGAGCGCGAAGGGGTGCGACTCGCGGCCGGCGTACATGGCGCCCAGCGACAGCGGTACACCGGCCACCGACAGTTGCGCCAGGGCATGCGCGAGTTGCACGAGGCCCGGTCGGCCGGAGTTGTCGGTCGCGACCGCCACGTGCGGACGCTCGCCGAGAATCTGTCCGACAAGCCCCGTCAGCACGCCTTGTGGGCCGACTTCGACAAACGTGCGAGCACCGGCGGCATACATCGCCTCGATCTCTTCCTGGAAGCGCACGGGAGACGTGAGATGCTCGACGAGCGACGCCGCGATCGTGCTGGCGTCGGCCGTGTGCGGCTCGGCGGTGCGATTCGAGTAGACCGTCTGCTGCGGAGTCCCGATCGTGCAGGCGGCGAGGGCCTCGGCCAACGGCTGCTGCGCCGGGGCGATATGAGGCGAATGGAAAGCGGCCGAGACGCTGATACGCCGCCCGCGAATGCCTTGCGCCTTCAGCTTGGCGAGCGCCGCGTCGACGGCTTCGATGGTGCCGGCGATGACCGTCTGGGTGGGGGCATTGCGATTGGCGATCGTGATGCCGTCGCTGGCGGTGAAGAGCTGTTCGAGCTTCGCGGCTTCGGCCTCGACGGCCGCCATGCCGGTGGGCACATCTCCCACCGCTGCCCGCATGAGGGCACCGCGGCGGTGCGATAAGCGAATCACGTCGTCGAAGCCGATCGCCCCGGCGGCGGCCAGCGCGACGTATTCGCCATAGCTGTGGCCGGCCAGCATGCTCCCCTGCAGGCCCACGTCGCGCAGCACGCGCAGCATGGCCAGGCTGGCCGCCCCCAGGGCGGGCTGGGCCACGTCGGCACGGGCCAACTCGTCGCGCGCGGCTTTCTCGCGTTCGTCCGAGAAGCTCGACGCGGGATAGATGTAGCGACCCAAGGAACGATCGAGCGTGCCGTCGAGGACCTGTTGTGCGCGATCGAATACCTCGCGAGCGGCCGGGAAGGCCATTGCCACCTGGTCGAGCATGTTCGGGTATTGCGAACCCTGACCGGGGAAGAGCAACGCCACTTCGCCGCCGGCCGGCTTTTCGCAGAAGTAGACGCCGCGCGGATCGCGATGCTCGGTTTTGTTCGTGCGCAGCACATCGAGTGCGGCCGAGAGACGCTCGTTCAACTCGGCGCGCGAGCCGGCGACGATGGCCACCGTGGGATGCGCGGCATTTTGCGACGATGCGCGAGCCGCCGCGGCCGCCAGATCGACCAGCGCCGGCTGGGCGCCGCCGGTAAGCCGTTCGCGGCAACGTGCGACCGCTTCGGTGAGTGCCGCCCGGCTGGCGCGGCGGAAGAGGAACAGTTCGGCGGGCCAGTCGTCGAGTCCGCGTCGCGATTCCTCGAGGAAGCTGCCGCGGTACTCCTCGAGCACGACGTGGAAATTCGTGCCGCCGAAGCCGAACGCGCTCACGCCGGCGCGACGCGGCGTGTCGCCGCTGTGAATCCACGGACGGGGCTGCGTGTTCAGATAGAGCGGGCCGTCGGTGAAGTTCGCATTCGGGTTGGGGGTTTCAACGAGCGTCGGGGGCAATACCTTGCGCTCGAGCGAGGAGGCGACCTTGATGAGGCCGCCGATGCCCGCGGCGCACTTCGTGTGGCCGATGAGCGATTTCACCGATCCCAGGGCGCACGATTGCGGCTCGGCGTCCGCTTCTTGCCACACGTGGGCGAGCGCTTCGCTCTCCGTGCGATCGCCGACGACCGTGCCGGTGCCGTGCGCCTCGACCAGTTCGATCGAGGCGGGCGAAACGCGCGCCTGTTCGTAGGCGCGTCGCAGGGCGCGGAGCTGGCCGGCCGCATTCGGAGCGGTAAGTCCCTTTTCACGGCCATCGCTCGAGGAACCGATCCCCTTGATGACGGCGATGATATGGTCACCGTCGCGTTCGGCATCGGCCAGACGCTTGAGGATCACGACTCCAATACCTTCGCTCAGCACGATGCCGTCGGCCTGGGCATCGAACGGGCTGCAGCGACCGCGACGCGAGAGGGCGTGCGTCTTGCTAAAGGCCATGTAGGCGAAGGGGGTCTGCACCGTGTCGGCCCCCATCGAGACGGCGACGTCGGCCGTCCCTTGCGTGAGCTCGCGCACCGAGGCGTCGAGCGCCGCCAGCGACGACGCGCAGGCAGCATCGATCGCCATGTTCGTTCCGCCGAAGTTGAAGCGGTTCGCCACGCGCCCCACGCCGACGTTGAAGAGAAAGCCGGGGAAGGAATCTTCCGTCCACTCGGGCAGGATCCACTGGCAGCGATCGATGATCTCGCTCGACTTCGACGGCATGTCGGGCAGATTGTCGATCAGCGGCAGACAGGTGCGGAAGCCGTAGGCCGTGGCGAGCGGGCTGCCGCCGCCACCGATGCCGAGGATCGCCGCCGTGCGCTCGCGATGGAAGGGGCGGCGCTCATAGCCGGCGTCGGACAAGGCGTGTTTGACCGCCTCGAGCAGCAGCAGTTGCAGCGGCTCGATCGACTTGAGCGACGCGGGGGCGATGCCGTACTCGAACGGATCGATCGCCACGTCGGGCATGAAGCCCCCCCACTTGCTGTAGATCTTGTCTTTGGCCAGCGGATCGGGATCGTAGTAAAGCTGCCAGTCCCAGTGCGTGGCGGGCACTTCGGTCACCGCGTACGACTTGGCCAGAATGTTGTGCCAGTAATGGCGCAGGTCGATCGCCTGCGGATAGAAGCACGACATGCCGATGATGGCGACGTCGCACGGTGGCGGAGGGGTGTGCTTGACCCGGAGGGGCGTGACGTCGGCGTCGAGGTGCTCGAGCAACTCGCTCGACCCGTCGCACACCTGGGCATGCAGTTCGGCCATCGTCGTCAGGCCTTCACGGAGCGACGACACCTGACCGATCATGTACATGCCGCGCGCGTACTGTTCCTCGGCGGAGACCTGCGCCAGCCGGGGGCTGCCGTCGTCGTCGACGCGATCGAGCCCCTTCGAGGCGACGCGCAACCGTCCGATGTTCATCCACTCGAGCGCGCGAACCAGTTCCTCGTGCGAGACGCCCTGCGCCTCGAGGCGACGCTTCTCGGCCTGGAAGTCGTCGTAGTAGGGAGTGCGGAGGCAGCGGATCGCGTGGCCGGGGCCCGTTTCGAGCAGCACGGTGTCCCGCGATTCGACCGCCTCTTGTTGGAAACGGGGCACGATGGCGCCGCCATCGACCGCTTCCTGGGTGAAGAGATAAGCGGTGCCAATGAGTGCGCCGATCGCCACGCCCCGTTCTGCCAGCGGCGCGGCGATGGCCGAGACCATCGCCGCCGAGAGGGCGTCGTGCAGTCCACCGGCGAAGGCGACGTGCAACTCGTTGCCACGGCCGCGCTCGCCCAGGTGGGCCAGCAGCAACTCGCACATCGTTTCCCACAGCACGAAGCTCGTGCGTGGGCCGACGTGCCCACCACACTCACGCCCCTCGAAGACGAAACGCTTCGCGCCGTCTCGCAGGAACATCGTGAGCAGGCCGGGCGAAGGGACGTGCAGATAGGTGGGAATGCCTTCGGATTCGAGTTCCCGCGCCTGATCGGGGCGTCCTCCGGCGATGAGCGCGAAGGGGGGACGGTACTTACGGATCACCTCGACCTGCTCGCGGCGGATCTCGGGCGGCAGAAAGCCCAACAGGCCGACGCCCCACGATCGCCCGGCGAGCCGTTGGCTCGTCTCGCTCACCAGACGTTCCACTTCCGGACCCCGCATCAGCGCCAGGGCAAGAAAGGGCAACGCGCCGGCGGCGTTGACCGAGTCGGCAAAGGGGGCCGTGTCGCTGACGCGCGTCATCGGTCCTTGCAAGATCGGGTACCGTGTGGCATGAGATGCGGCCAGCCGCGAGCCAGCCGCCAGAGGCTGCGTGCGACGTGCGGCCTCGACGTTTTGTCGGGAGCGGGTACGGATGGCCTCGATGATGCCTCCGACCGTGCGGTAGCGTTCGGCCAGGGTCGCGGCGAAAGCGATATCTTGCCCCAGGGCCAGCGGCAATTCGTTGGCCGAATGATTGAGGGCTTGCCGATCGACGCCGCTGGCCGACGCGAGCGAGGCGGCAATCTGTTCCAGCTTCTCGCCGTCGCCTCGCGAGCAGACGCGGAACATCTGCTCGTCGGCCGAGCGGACGATCTGCGTCTCGCTGCCATCGAAGGGGGCGAGTCGCGCGCGAATTTGCGCGCTGAGTGGTGTTTCGCGGGCGAGCAGCACCTGGCTATCGAGCACGACGCCCTGGGCGCCGCCGACCAGACAGGCCGCGGCGGTATTGAGCCCGATGCCTCCTTGTACCCAAACCAGCGGCAGCCGCGTCCCGGGGGACACTTGCGCGGCCCGTTGGTTCCAACGCTGCAAGAGGACGAACGACGTTTCCTCGCCGACACGTCCTGCGGCTTCGTGCCCTTTGAGCACGATACCGTCGCACTCGGCCGCCAGCGCGCGATCGATTTCGGCGGGCGAGGTCACTTCGAGCAACACCTGCCGGCCGGCGTCGCGCACGCGCGACACTCTCCGCGACAAGTCCGTTCCGGCCGACTCGGTGGCCGAGAGCAATACCCAACCGAGACGCTCGTGCGGCGCGGCGAGGATCTCGTCTGGCAATTCGTCGGCACGACTTCCCAGCCTCACGCCGAACGCGTTGCTGGTGAACTGTGCCAGGCGCTCGAGTTCTCGGTGAGCCAGATGTCGATCGATGACGTATTCGAGGTCGAGCGTGCCGCGGGCATCCGCGCGGCAAGCGGCGATCGCCACCGCCGAGTCGCAGAGACCCGCCGGCGTGAGCACCAGGACTTCGAGTTCGTGCATGGGCAAATCCTTTTCGGGAGCAAACGGCCGGCAGGGCCGTATCAGCATTCGTCAATCGTCCGTGTGCGGGGCGTGTGGCGCGGCGGTAGACCGTGGCGCCAAGTGACGCAGGGTCTTGCCTAGGCCCGCTATCTTGTCGAAATACGCCATCCCCGCTAGTAGTGGTAACCCATAAGAATACCCGATGGCCGGCGGGGTTTTGCACCCTTGGAGTCGGAAATCGGAGCAAGTTTTTCGGGCCGTCGAACCTCCGCGGCAACGCGACTGGGGGCCTTTGCTCATCGTCACTTGCGCCGCGGTGCGGCGTTCCGCCCGTCGTGGCACAGCCGGACGCGGGGTGCTTTCACTCCGGCTGTCCGATGGCGGCACGACTTCTCTTTGGCAAGCGTAGTCCAGTCCCGTTTGCAACGGTTCGCTGAATGGTTGTGAAAGATGTCCTTACTTGGGCTGCCGGGCGCAGACAGAAGCACAGAATCGATTCAGTCGATGCAATTAGCGAAGGCGGACAATGGAGCAGACGTGGTGGGGCGAAACGGCAGGTTCAGGTGGCAGCGTGGGCCGTTTCGTGGTGGCGTGCTGGCGATCTCGTGTCCTCGCCCAGGGCGTGCTGCAATTGTACGCAGATGGCCAGTACGGTAGGAGATTTCAAGAGGTTTAAGTGTTCGCCAGCGACGTCGTGCAATTCGATACCGCCGCTGGCCCACGGTTCCCAGCCGAGCGTGCGGTCGGCATGCATGGGAGTCGCATGATCGGCGGCGCGAAAGAGCGTGATGCGCCGATCGTAGGGACCTGGTCGATAAGCGACCACCGCCTGCATGTTGGCCTGGAATACTTCGTAGATGCGCTTTGCCTGCGAGGCGCCGGCGCCTGCGATCAGCAATTGCGCGGCCTCGGCCCGCCCGCGGAAATGCTCGAGTTGAGCGCTGGCGGGCATCTCGCGCAATCGTTCGAGCACCTGGCGATCATCGGTCGGAAAAAGCAGCTCGAGCATCGGCAGCAGATCGTCGGCGCCGAAGGACTCTCCCGGCCGTGGAATGGCCGCGTCGAGCAGTGCCAGCAACCCCACCTCGTCGCCGGCGGCTCGCATCTGCCGCGCCAATTCGAACGCGACGACTCCTCCGGTCGACCAACCACAGAGATGATAGGGCCCCGTCGGCTGGGCGGACTTGATCGCCGACAGGTAATGCGCCGCCATCGCCTCGATCGTCTCGTGCGGCGCCGTCGTGCCATCGATCCCGGCGGCCTGCAGGCCATACACGGGACGATCGTCGGAGAGCCTCTGAGCCAACTCCAGATAGCAAAACACGGTTCCGCCCGCGGGATGGACGCAGAACAACGCAGGCTTACCACCGCCGGCGCGCAGCGGCACGAGCGAGATTTCCTCGGGCGTCGCTGCCTCGCGTCCTAACAATTTCGCCAGATGGGCTACGGTCGGTTCCTCGAACAAGGCCGCCAGCGGCAAGCGCCGCGCGAACTCGTCTTCGAGCCGGGCCAGCAAAGTGACCGCGAGGCTCGAATAGCCCCCCAAGTCGATGAAACTGTCGTTCACGCCGACCGGCTCGACGCCGAGCGCTTGTGACCAGATCTCGGCCACGCGCGCCTCGACCGCATCGCGCGGCGCGACGTAGGGCGTGCTCGTTTCGCCGCGCGCACGCATCGGCTCGGGCAAGGCGGTCGTATCGAGAACGCCCTGCGCGTCGAGCGGCAGCTTGTCGACCACGCGCCACGCCAGGGGTAACAGGGGGGCCGGTAGTCGTGCCTCGGCGAAACGGCGCAATTGCCCCAGCAATAGTCCGTGATCGCCCGAGTCGATGCCGACCCGGGCGCCGCTCGCCGGCTCGACATAGGCGGCCAGTTGCGTCGCGCGCGTGCGCGAGGACGTGCCGACCACTGCCCCCCGCGCGACGAGTGGATGCAACTCGAGGACGCGCACGATTTCGTCCGGATCGATCGCGAAGCGGCCGACGCGCAACGACGCACGTCCAGGCCCGAGATATTCGATTTCTCCATCGGCGAGAAGCTGCGCGCGATAACCGGTCGGGCGCGGTGCGCTGCCTGCGCGAGAGTACCACAGCTCGCCGGGCAGATAGCTCGGCGCCGGTTGGCCGGCAATATCGCGCACCGAGAGACGCCCCTCTTCGTCGGCGAGTTCGCGCGGGGCGGAGGCAGTCAGCGAGAGATCGCGTACGCGGGCTTCCGGCTGCTCGCTCATTTGCGCGAGGAGTGTCAAGAACTGCTCCAGCACGGCACGGGCGGTCGTTTCGCTCCACCGCTTCGTGTCGTACAGCAAACGGAGGCCAAGCTCTTCGCCGGGGAGAGCCACCAGCGTGAGTGAATAGGCCGAGGTCGCGGTGCCGTGGATATCGCGGATCTGGAGAGCGCCGATCTGGCGACTGGCCGAGTCGCCGAGCGGATAGTTTTCGAGCACGACGAGCGTCTCGAACAAGCGCCGTTCGGGGGGCATGCCCGCGGCGCGGGCAATCGCGTCGAGCGGAACGTGCTCGTGCGCCTGGGCGGTTCTGCCCGCGGCTTGAACGGTCCGGCAGACGTCGCTCCAGGCGTCGTCGAGCCGCGCCGTCACACGCAGGGGGACGTTGTTGACGAAGGGTCCGACGATCGCGTCGACCAGTGGCAGCGAATGCGGCCTGCCCGCTACGGCCACGCCGAAGAGCAGTTCCTCACGCTCGAAGTGGCGGCCGAGCAGGATGGCCCAGGCGGTTTGCAGCCAGGCACTTTCGCCGACGCGCAAGGTTTTGGCTCGTTCGCGCAGACGAGCCGTGTCTTCCGGCGAGAGATGGCGTTCGATCTCGCCATGTCCCGTGCGATCGGGCCGCGGTTCAAAGGGGGCTCGCTCGAGGGGCAATCCACCCAGCGGCGTACAGCCGGCAAGCTGTTCGCGCCAGAACTGCTCGCTCGCGGGGTGGTCTTGCCGCTTGAGCCAGGTATGAAAGTCGCGGAACGGGGCCGCCGGGGGGAGTGGCATGCTCTGCTCCTGACGCTGTGCGGCGTACCATGTGAAGACCTCGCGCAACACGATACCCACCGACCAGCCGTCGAGGAGCAAGTGATGGCACGTCCAGAGCAACTGCCAACGCTCGTCCCCCAGCCGTATCAACTGGATGCGCCAGAGTGGCGCGCGGCGCAGGTCGAATCCCTGGCGGCGATCTTCGGCGGCCCATGCGGCGAGACGCGTGTGCTGCTCTGTTACGTCGGGTGCTCGCCAATCGAGCTCGCTGAAAGGAAGCTCGATCTGTTTATGCACGACGAGCACGGGCTTCTTCAGCCCTTCCCAGGCCGGTGCGGCGCGTAGCATCGCGTGCCTGGCGGCGATGGTTTCCCAGGCGCGCCGAAACAGCGCCACGTCGAGCGGACCTTCGAGCGTCGCGCGGAGCTGCTCGACCAGCAGCGGCGAGTCGGGCTCGGCCAGCGCATGCGCGAATTGCAGCGCTTGCAAGGGAGCCAGCGGGAGCAGGTCGTCGACGTTCTTCATGATCGGTCGCTCTCGGGTTCGTCCCGTTCGAGCAGGGCCGCGATGGTGTCGAGATCGTCCTGATCGAGATCGGCCAGGGGAAAATCCGAAGGCGTCACGCCGCCGGCCCCTGGCGCAAGACAATGCTCGATCAGCTCGCGGAGTTGGTCGAGATAGGCCGCCGCGAGTCGCTCGATGGTTTCGCGGCGATGGTGACCGGTGCCGTACGTCCAGGCGATCTGGAGCGCGCCTTGGTGGACGTAAGCGTTGATTTCCCACAGATGGGCACGCTCGTTGCGAGGGCCGTGGTCGGCGCCGTGGGGCTCGTCGACGGGTCGCAAAAGCGCTTCGTCCGCCACGAGATGATCGAACTGTCCCAGATAGTTGAAGCAGATCTCCGGTCGTTGGGCCGCGGCGAGTGTTGCACGCACGGTGTCGTCGTGCGACAACCAGCGCCACAGCCCATAGCCGAGGCCGCCGTTGCGAATCTGCCGCAGTTGCTCCTTCGTCTCGCGAATGAGGTCGCCGGGCGAGTTAGTCGCGGGAAGGCGAAGCACGACGGGATAGAGCGCCGTGAACCAGCCGACCGTGCGCGAAAGATCGAGATCCTCGGCCGCGGTTTCTCGCCCGTGTCCTTCGAGATGGAGCCGCACGGCGTGGTCACCGGTGAAGTCGGTCAGCACGTGGGCGAGCGCCGCCAAGAGCAGATCTTGCGGTCGTGTGCGATAGGCCAACTGGGCATCGGTGAGGAGCGCCTGCGTCATGTCCGCGTCTAGCGCGACGCGAACCGTGGCACTCGATTCGACCGTGTTCGTACGCTCGCTCGATTCGCATGGCAGCCGGCGGTTTTCAGCCGCGGTGGAGAGCCAAGAGGCGGCTTCCTCGGCGATCTCGTGGCTGGCTGCGTACTCGCGAAGCCGATCGCTCCAATCGCGATAGGAAGTCGTCTTGGGGGGCAGGACAGGTGCTTGGCCACGCTGAAGTTGGCCGCACAACAGGTTGAGATCTTCGAGCACGATGCGCCAGCTTACGGCGTCGATCGCCAGGTGATGCACCACGATCAGCAGCCGGGCCGACTGCGATGCTCCACGGTCGAAGTAAACGAATCGTGCGATCGGTCCTCGCGCGAGATCGAGTCCGGCCTGAATCGCGGCGGCCGCGGCATCGACGGCGGCGACGATTTCCGTGACATCGATAGCGGTCGACTCGACACGTTCGAGCATGGGAGCCGCTTCTGTCGGTAGGCCCCTTTGCCGCCAGGAGCCGTCCGGCTGCCGTTCGTAACGCATTCGCAGGGCATCGTGATGTTCACCCAGCAGGCGTAGGGCCGTGGCGAGCACTTCGCTGGAAAGCGCGGGATCGACCTCGAGTAAGACCGACTGGTTGAAGTGCTGCGCGTCGGCCAGCTCGAGCGAGAAGAACTCGTGCTGGATGGGCAGTAGCGGAACCGGGCCCACCACGGGACCTTGTTCGGCAAGCACCGCCGGCGCGAGCCCCACTACCGGCGCGAGCTCGGCAATCGTCTGGCGCTCGAGGCATTGCTTCGGCGTGAGGCGCAGACCCTGCGCGCCGGCCCGGGCCACAACCTGGATCGTGCGAATCGAGTCTCCGCCAAGCTCGAAGAAGTTGTCATGCACGCCGACGCGCTCGATGCCGAGCACGTCGCGCCAGATGGCGGCCAACTGGGCCTCGAGCTCATCGCGCGGGGCGACGCCTGCATCGGATCGCGTGGCGCGGTTCCAATTCGGATCGGGGAGTGAGGCCACGTCGACCTTCGCCCCCGGCAGCCGCGGCAAGTGGGCCAGCACGGTGATTGCCGTCGGCAGCATGTGGCTGGGAAGCATATCGGCGAGGAACTCACGCAGATCCGCTTCGGTGGGGGGGCGATCGCCCGGGCTGCCGACATAGGCCGCCAGGCGGCGCGATTCGCCGTCCCCCAGCGGAACGACGATCGCTTCGTGAACGTCTTGGTGGCGCAACAAGGCCGCTTCAATCTCGCCCGGCTCGATGCGATAGCCGCGAATCTTCACCTGCTGATCGATGCGTCCGAGGAACTCGATGCTGCCGTCGGCGAGCACTCGTCCCAGGTCGCCCGTGCGATAGATGCGGTCGTCGGGCTCGAGGCCGAAGGAATCTGCCACGAACTTCCCGGCGGTGAGCGTGGGGCGGCCCCGGTAGCCGCGCGCGACACCGACTCCGCCGAGCGCGATCTCGCCGGCGACGCCCGTTGGAACGCACTGCAGCCGCTCGTCGAGGATGTAGACGCGATGGTTGGCCAGGGCGCGGCCGATGGGAATGCGCGGCGAACCCGAAGGGGCGGGTTCTTCGCGGCCGTCGAACAGCGTCGAGGTAATCGTCGCCTCGGTGACACCATAGGCGAAGAGGAATCGCACGCGATCGCGCGTCATCTCGCGCCAGCGGCGGAGAGCATCGCGCGAGACATTGTCGCCCCCGGCAATCACCAACCGCAGATGATCGAAGAGCGTGGCTTCGTGCTCCGCGTCGAACAACGAATTCCACACGGCGACCGGCAGGTGCAGCACGTTGACGCCGGCCGCGCGCGACCACTCGAGCAGCGACCGCCCGGCCAGCTCCGCCGGGGCCGGATGGAGCACGAGCGTGGCGCCGCTGGCGAGCGTGGGAAAGATCTCCTCGGCCGCGGCGTCGAAGCTGGGAGAGAGATACTGCAGCAACCGATCGCCTGGGCCTAACTCGCATTGTGCGGCGAAAGCGACAGCATGGTTGACGAGCCCCCGGTGCTCGACCTCGACCCCCTTCGGCTCGCCCGTGGAGCCCGACGTGTAGATGATGTAGGCGAGATCGCGCGGAGCGCAGCGCCGTTCGAGCGGTTGGGCACTCATCGAGTCGATCGTTCGCTGTTCGGCGTCGAGCAGCAAGAGCTGGCAGCCCAGAGTCTGAATTCCTGCGGCGAGATCGGCGCGGGTCAGCACGAGCGCAAGCCCGGCGTCGGTGATCATGTAAGCCCGCCGCTGCGGTGGGTAGGCGGGATCGAGCGGCACGTAGACGCCCCCCGCCTTGAGCACCGCGAGCATGGCCACGATCAGCTCGACCGACCGATCGAGCGAGATGCCGACGGGCGTTCCCGTCGTCACACCGTGTGCGGCGAGCAATCGAGCCAGCCGATTGCCGGCCGCGTCGAGTTCGTGATAGGTGACCTGCCGATCTTCGAGCACCAGCGCGATGGCCGTCGGATCGGCCGCGGCCCGTTCGGCGATGAGCTCGTGAATCATGCGGTCGTGGGGGAACGAACGACTCGTGCGATTTCGTTCGACGAGCTGCCGGCGCAGGTCGGCCGCCGGTGCCAGTGCCAATTGGCTGACGCGCCGGGCAGGCTCGGCCACGATCGAGCGGAGCAACGTCTCGTACGAGGCGAGCAGACGCTCGATGGTTTCTCGCTCGTACAAGTCGGGATTGAAGACGAGCGACAGTTGAAAGCCGTCGTGTCGCTCGTCGACGTTCAATGTCAGGTCGAAATGGGAGACCGGCGCGTGATCGTAGCTTGTCTCTTCGATCGTTAGCCCAGCGGTCTGCCGGGCACGCACCGGGATGTTCTGCATGACGAACATCACCTGCACGAGGGGCGGTCGGCTTGCGTCGCGCGGCGGTTGCAAATGTTCGACCAGCCGAGCGAAGGGAAGCTCCTGATGGGTGAGCGCGCCGAGCGTCGACTGCTTCACGCGATCGAGGAATTCGCGGAACGAAGGGTCGTCCTCGAAACGGCCGCGCAGCACGAGCGTGTTGACGAAGAAGCCGACCAGGCGTTCCAGGTCGCGATGGTGGCGCTGCGCGATCGGCGTTCCCACGGCCACGTCGTGCCGCCGCGACCAGCGTCCCAGCAAGAGCTGCCAGGCGGCCAGCAACAGCATGTAAGGGGTGGCGCGTTCGGCGCCGGCTAGCACGCGCAACTCGCCGCTCAACTCGCGGTCGAGCATGAGCCGGCAGACGTCGCCACGAAAGGTTTGCGCGGCGGGGCGCGGGTGATCGGTCGGCAACTCGAGTGGGCCCGGCAGATCGGACAACTCGCGAGACCAGTAACGCAAGAGAGCGTCGAGCCTGGCGCCTGGCAATTCGTGGCGTTGCCGCCGGGTGTAGTCCAGGTACTCGAGCGCGAGGGGCGCCAAGTCGGGTGAACGTCCTGCGACGTGTGCCGCATAATATTCTGCCACGTCGTCTTGCAGCACCGCCAACGACCATCCGTCGCAGACGATGTGATGCAGCGTCAGGAGCAGCGTGTGCTCGTCGTCCCGCGTGCGTACGAGCTGCGCGCGCAGCAGCGGTCCACGGGCAAGATCGAACGATCGCAGCGCTTCTTCTTGGGCGATGGATCTGAGTCGCGCTTCACGCTGGTCAACCGGCACGTCGCGCAGGTCGAGCTGCGCGAGCGGCAATTCGACCGGGCCGACGATCTGACGCGGCTCTCCCTCGACGAGCGCGAAGGTCGTGCGGAGCCCCGCATGGCGATCGACCGTAGCTTGTAAGGCGGCCTGCAAGGCCTGGAAATCGAGTTGCCCGCGCAGGCGCACCGCGGTGGCCACGTTGTAGAAGGGATTCCCGGGCGTCAGTTGATCGAGATACCAGAGGCGCTCTTGGGCAAAGGAGAGGGGCGCCCAACACGAGGTTGCATCGCGCGAGTCCGCTGAGCCAGCGGCAGTGACGGTGCGCTGGCCACGGCGCAGTTGCTCGAAGAGCGCCTGCTTCTCGGGCGAGAGCTGAGCCAGTCGTGCAGCGAGGGCTTGTGGCATGAGCGGGGAACTGCTTTCTACATGCTGCGAATCAACCCGACTGCCGCGAGTCGCGGAGCGAGCCGAACTCGGCACTGCCCCACCACGATCGTTCGTGCGTCGCATCGGTGTCGTTCGAGGGGAGTTGCGGCATGCACTCTCCCCGGCTGGCGGCTAGCGCCGCCTGGACTTCGTCGTCCGACATGCGTTCCAATTCCGCCAGCAGGGCCAATTCGGCGGGGTCGTCCAGTTCGGCCGAGGCGCTCATCCGTTCGGCGATCAACTCGGCCAGGCTGGCGATCGTGGGGCGTTCGAACAACTCGGCCAGGGTGATTTCGATGCCGTAGCGGGGAGCGAGCCGGTTGGCCACTTGTGCCGCCAGCAGGCTGTGCCCCCCCAGGTCGAAGAAATTGTCGTGGACGCCCACGCGCTCGACGCCAAACACGTCGGCCCAAGAGGCGGCCAATTGAGCTTCGATCTCGTTGCGCGGGGCGACGTATTCGACACTTGTGGAGCCCTTGCCAGGCTGGCCGCGTTCGGTGGCGTGCAACACATTCAAGCCCCCCGCCAGGTAACGCTCGCGGCAAGCGTGCCGCTGTACCTTGCCGCTGGTGGCTTTCGAAAGCGAGCCCTGCCGGATGAGCACGACCGAGTCGACGACGAGATCGTGCGCCTCGAGCACGGCGCGGCGTACCGTCTGCGCGACCTCGTCCAGGTCGAAGCGTTTGGGGCGTTGCACCTCGTGGACGATGACAACGCGCTCGCGCCCCTCTTGTTCGACAGAGAAGGCCGCGCCGCCGTGCGGCTTCAGCGCCTCGTGGCATCGTTCGACGGTCTGTTCGAGATCGTTGGGATGATGATTGCGCCCGTGAACGATGATCAGATCCTTCAGTCGGCCGGCGATGAACAGTTCGCCCTGGCGGAAGAAGCCGAGATCCCCCGTGCGGAGAAACGGACCGGCGCCGTCGGCCGTGCGAGCGCGAAAGGTGTGCTCCGACAACTCGGACTGTTCCCAGTAGCCGGCGGTGACGTTTTCGCCCTGGACCCAGATCTCTCCCACGTGTTCGTCCGCGAGACATTCGAGGGTCTGCGGATCGACGATTTGCACGCGTATGCCATCGGCGGAGGTGCCGCAAGCGACGAGCGTGCGGGCGTTGGTGGCAGCTTCGTTGACCGGAGCCGCGCGGTTTTGCGCCAGCTTGGCCCCGTCGAAGTGTTCGACGGTGGCGACGCTTGCGAGCTTGCCGGCCGCGACCATCAGCGTGGCCTCGGCCAGTCCGTAGCAGGGGCGGAAGCTTTCGCGACGCATGCCGTAGGGACCGAAGGTTTCGACGAACTGCTCGATCGTTGTCGCGCGGACCGGCTCCGCGCCCGACATGGCGATCTGCAGGCAACCGAGATCGAGATCGGCACACTCTTCGGCGCGGAACTTGCGCACGCACCATTCGTAGGCGAAGTCGGGCGCGGCGGTCGTCGTCGCGCGATAGTCGGAGATGGCCTGCAACCAGCGCAAGGGCTGCTGGAAGAATGCCACGGGCGTGAGCAGGATATTGCGCCGCGCGCTATACCAGCATTGGAAGATTCCGCCGATCAGCCCCATGTCGTGGTAGGTGGGCAACCAGGTGCAGACCAGCGCGTTGGGCACGTCGAGCGAGCGTTCCATCTGGGCCAGGTTCGCCAACACATTGCCGTGGCGGACCACGACCCCCTTGGGCAGACTCGTCGAACCCGAGGTGTATTGCAGGAAGGCCAGCGACTGGCGATCGAGTTCGGGCAACTGCCAACGATCGGCCCACGCCGCGTCGAGCGCGTCGGTGGCGACGAGCTCGTGGAGACGAGGGATCTTGCCTAGCATCGTGCCGGCCCAGGCCAGATCGGCGGCCGTGCCGAGGAGCACCGAGGCGTCCGCGTCGCGAATGATCGCCTCGAGCCGCGGAAAGGTTCGCGTCGCGCGGAGGGGATCGGGGGGATAGACGGGCACGGCCACCACGCCGGCGTAGAGACAGCCGGCGAGTGCCGCGATGTAGTCGATTCCGGTCTCATACATCAACAGAGCGCGCGCGCCGGGCGTGCAGGTGTGCTGTAACCGCGCGGCGACCGCTCTTGCCCGGCGATCCAACTCGGCGTAGGTGTAATCCTGCGGCGCCGCGTGGGGCTCGCCCAGCACCGTGAATGCAATCTGGTCCGCTTGTTCCTCGGCGCGCTGGCGAAATACCTCGACGAGGTTCGTCGCTTGTTGGCCGACGCGGCCGGCGCCCTGGGAGGGAAACGTTGCCTTCATCTTGTCCTTCTCAGATGCAGATCTCTCGAGGTTGTTCCGTTGCCGTCAAGTTAGCCTTCGTGTCGCAACGCCGTGGTGGGGGTGAGTCGCGACGCGCGAAAGGCCGGGTAGCTGGCCCCCAAAAGTCCGATCAGCAGGGCGATCACAAAGCCCTGAGCTACCACGTGTGGGGGAATCGTCGCGCTGACGAGTCCCGCCGTAGCCGGCGCGCGGCTGAGCAAATAGGTCATCAAGAACGCAAGCCCCGTGCCAACCACCGCGCCGGCAAGGCATAAAAGACTGGATTCGAGCAGGATCATCTGCACGATGCGCCCCTTGCGCCAACCGATGGCCCGCAGGATGCCGATCTCGCCCGTGCGTTCGAAGACCGCCACGATCATCGTGTTGAGCATGCCGATGGCGCCGATCACCAACGCAATGGCCGAGGTGCTCCACGCCATGGCGCTGGCGCCGCGGATGCGGTTATCGGTGGCGACGTATTCCTCGGTGGCCATGGCCGAGAGCCCCGCGCGCATGCCGTCGATGGTCGCCACGACGTGAGCGATCGTCTCGGCCGAGCGTGGTTCTGCCACGGTGACATTGAAGGCGGTGACGAGCCCCTCCTGCCCGAGCATCCGTTGGAGCTCGGCGAGGGGCACGATCATCGAACCGTTTTCGAACAGGTTTTGCCGATCGTAGGTACCGATGACCTCGAAGTCCTCGCCTTCGTAGATCTCGAGCTTGTCGCCGATCTGCTTGCCCAGGTTCTGGGCGAGTATTCGGCCGAGCAGAACGCTCTTTTGCTCGCCGCTCCGCAGGGTGCGCCCCGCGGTAATCTGCAGGTCGCGCACGGTTGGCGCGGCAGGATCGAGTCCTTGCAGTACGACGCCGATCTGGCCGGAATCTTCCAGCGAGATGGCATCCATCAACACCGGCTCGACCGAGGCGACACCTTCGAGGCCGGCAATTCGGGGCCCTAGCGTTTCATCCAACTCGCTGGCCATGCGATCGGCCGAGCGAGCCCGCACGACGATCACATCGATTCCGTTCCCAGCGTACAAGTCGAGAAACGATTGCCGAAATCCGTCGGCGATGCCCACCAGAGCCACCACCGCCGACACCGCCACGGCCATGCCGCAGACCGTCAGCGCCGAGCGGACGCGACGTCGCGTGAGGTTGCGGTAAACGAAGGTGGTTAAACGCATGACGCTGCTCAGGCGAGTATCGGCACTCGCTCGCTCAGTAGAATGCCAGGGTGGAGTTGTGGAGCCACAGGCTTGGACGCGGTCCGCGCCGGCGACGTTCCGAGGTAATCGCGGCAGGTGATCGAGCAAGGCGGGGGCGAAACGACGCTAAGTCGTGTCGACCAGTGGAGTTCATCCCAATTCTCGGCCAGAAAATGGCACCTCACCGCTCGGACGGCGGGATTTGATGCGGTTCGCGTGCGGTTTGACGGGCCTCGTGGCAAAACAGCCATCCTTGATCGCTACGAATGGTCCAGGGTGGGGCTGAGCAGGCCTCCTACTCGATACGACCCTCACGCCTGAATCGTATCGCGAATTGGTTGCCGGGAAACCATTTCCGGCAGACTGTAGTTTCCCGCACCACGAAGAAGGGGGGAAGCCCCGCTCCCTAGGGACGCAGCCCGAGCGCCGTCATATCGACTTGTTTTTCTGGCGACCACGCGCTGCCGCGCAGTGGCCAGAATCGTGTACCAATGGTGAAGATATTTTGCGAGGCGGAGACGCACTCAGCGAGAGCTGCGGCAGGGAATCGAATCCGCCCGCGTCGCAAGATCGCGACGAGATGTATCACGTTGACGACGAAGCGATCGGTTCCTGCACTTGTGCCGGGCAGCGTGCTCTTCGCGGAAATCGAGCGCGGATCAGCGCCCGCTCATGCGCTCGAGCGTGGGCTCGGGCTGCCAGAGATAAAGAAACGTGGGCAGTTTCGAGCGTTCTAGTCCCGGAATGCTCAGCGGGAGGAAGTTGGCCTGCAAGGGGACGTTCGGCGTGACGTCGTAGGGCGTGCGCGCGCGATCGTGGCAGCGATGCAGGGCCACGACCGGTGCGCCGGGTGCGCCCCCCATCTGCGCGGCGATGGCGATCGCATCGTCGACGTAGCCGATCGAGTCGACCAGGTGTCGGCCAAGTGCCTGCTGCGCCGTGAAGACGCGTCCGTCGAAGATGTCGGTCGGATCGTGCGCCACCTGGGGCCGCGCTTCGAGCACGACCTGCTTGAAGCGTCCGTGAAACTCGTTGGCCATCGTCTGCAGCAACTCGCGGGCCTCGTCGCTCTGAGCCCGGATGGGAGTGCCGAGATCGATGTACTCGCCCGATTTGATGGGCGTGCCCACGGCGTTGAATTGCGCCATGGCGTCTTCGAGGTTGTAGAGATTCAGGATGACGCCGATGCCCCCCGTGACCGAAGTCGGGTGGGCCACGATGTGATCGGCGGCCGTGGCGAGGTAGTATGCCCCGCCAGCCCCGACATCCATCAGGCAGGCCACGACGGGGATGCCGCGCCGGGCTTTCAGCTCGCGCAGATCGTGCCAGATGACGTCGGAGGCGGTCACGCCGCCGCCGGGACTGTTGATGCGAATCACCACGGCGGCATAGCAGGGGTCGCGAGCGATCTGATCGAGCTTTTCGCGGAAGAGCGCGACGGGATTCTCGCCTTCGCTGTAGAGTCCCGTCATGGGCTGATTGAGGATCAATCCGTCGACGTCGACCAGCGCAATGCGGCGCGGGGTCTCGACCTGACCGTGGACGACGGGCATGGCGACGAGCGGTCCCATGCTGTGCGGCTGGGGCGAGACGACCGTCACGCGGCTGTCGGTCTTGACCGCGATGGGATGGCGGCAACCGGCCAACGACAAGGCCAGCGCCACGAGCCAGAATGCTCGCGCGAGCGGCAGCGGCCAGTTTGCCTGGCGGCCCGGCATCGAGATCGCCTCCGTGACGCGCGCCGGCGGGCCGTGGTCGAGGCCCGTCGAACGTTGTGATGGCTGGTGCTCCGCCCACCGCGCGCCTGGCCGATCCTGGCGGTAGCGCGCGGTCCACCGATGTTTCGTATCGGTCCCACGAGGTGCGCCGCGACAGCTTGCGGGGCCGTTCGACACGCTTTCGGCCGGCCGAAGTAGCGGTTGCAACGCCCCCCATCGGGCTGCGGGGGACCTGTGTGCTAAGTTGTAGAGATCGTGCGCGTTCTACGTTGCCGTGCTGTCCGATCGCGAAAGTTCTAGCGATTGCATCGAGCGCATCCCCCCCTGCCCCGCGACTTGCCATGCCCTCTTCCCAACCAGATCCGAGCCGGGTGCTGCTTCGCGCCGAGAGGCTCGCCAAGCTCTATCCCGACGGCGACGTGCGGGCGCTCGACGGCGTGGACCTGACGATTGAGCGAGGCGAGTTTGTGGCGATCGTCGGCCCGAGCGGCAGCGGAAAGTCGACGTTGCTGCAGTTGCTGGGATTGCTCGACGAGCCGACCCAGGGTGTGGTCTATTTCGAGGGGCAGCTCGTCAACGGCCTGACGAACACCGATCGGATTCGCGCCCAGCGCATCGGTTTTGTGTTCCAGTCGTTTCACCTGCTGCCGATGCTCACGGCGCTCGAGAACGTGCAGGTGCCGATGTTCGAATCATCGCTCCCGGTCGCCGCCCGCGCGGAGAAGGCCGCACGCCTGCTGGCCGAGGTCGGCATGCAGCATCGTACGGGCCACCTCCCCATGAGACTTTCGGTGGGGGAACGTCAACGGGTGGCGATCGCGCGGTCGTTGGCGAACGATCCGGCGCTGCTGCTGGCGGACGAGCCGACGGGCAATCTCGATACGCGGACGGGCGAGGAGATTCTCGAGCTCTTTTTCCGTCTGCACGCCCAGGCCAATCTAACCGTGGTGCTCATCACGCACGACCCACGTGTGGCGGCGCGGGCGGCACGCGTGATCCATTTGCGCGACGGCAAGTTCGAGGCCGACGAGCGCCGCGCCGCGACGCCGTGACTTGCCTCTGGCGTAGAATTACCCGCACCTCGTGGTGAAAACCGCCGCCGTAGGGAGAGGAAGCGACCCATGAGCCGACTCAACCAAGAGATCGTGATGGGGCTGCTCGTGCTGGCAGGTCTGCTGCTGGCGGCCGAGGCCCGGGCCGATCTGCTCGAAGAACTCGTCCAGCAGGGAGTGAAGCTTCCCTCGGGAACGGCGGTCATGTTGCCCACGCCGATCATGTCCGCGGGCATGACGCCGGCCGAGCAGCAGGAAACGCTCCAACGTGCCGCCGACAAGTATCCGCTCGATCGATTTACGCGCAACGCGGTGGTGTCCCCCTTCGTGCTCGAGATCAATTCGCTCGACGACGAGACGGGCGAGCGGCGTGGCCAGCGCATCGACTTCTGCTTCGTGGCCTACGGCAAGCTGGCGGCCTTCGAAGACGAAGGTTTGTTCGACCAACTGGCCGGCGCCGCGGAGAGCGAATCGGCTCATCAAGAGACGCTCAAGGCTCGCGCCCTTACGCCCGAAGAGTTGAAACAGCGTGGGCTGACGCTCGCAGGCACTCCGGCGCTCGATCCGAATTTCATTGCGATCGACGTGTCGATCCTCGACCGCGTGCAACTGGGAGGCGTGGCCTATACGGAACGCGCCAAGCAAGCCGGGTCGGTGGTCGCGGCGCTGCGGCTCGACGAGCGCTTTGCCGAGGACAAGGAATTTCCCAATCGCTGGCAACCGCTGTTGCGCGACGCCGCCGGGCGGCTGAGCCCTGGCGATCCTCTGCCCTATACGGGGCTCGGCGGCTATATCAAGGTCACAGAATTGGCCGAGCCGCGAGGGGCCTTGTTCATCGAATGCCACGTGGCCTTCGATGAACCGCACGGCTGGTTCGAGGGCAAGAACCTGCTGCGTTCGAAGATGCCGCTGGTGGTGCAGGACAACGTCCGTTCGCTGCGGCGCAAGCTGGCGAGCGCCAGCAAGTAGCGGGCGGCCGCCGCTTTTTGCCGCTCGTGGCGGTTTGCTGTCCGGCGCTGGAGCCGAGGCGTATACTTCAGCCAGGCGCTGTTTCGAGCAGCGCCATCCCTGGAAAGAGGAACCGGCCATGTCGCGACGAGCTCGCTCGAACTTCTACGAAGGGTTGCTGCGTGGGTTGGTCGTGTGGCTCGCGGTAGGGGCTGCCTGGGTCGTCGCGTGGCCGGCAGGAGCGGCTCCCCCCACGGCAGTGGCGGACGAAGCCGATTCGAGCGATGCCGCGCAAGCAACTCCGGCCAAGACGAAATTCCTGCGCGTGACCCGAGACGAGGACGGAAAGCTCGTGGCGATGGAAACGGCCATCGTGCGCTATGTGCCGGCCGACGAGGACGAGGGGATCGTGGTCGATCTGGTGGCCGCGGTACACATCGCCGAACCGGAATACTTCGACGAGCTGAACGACGTGTTCGCGAATTACGACGCCGTGCTCTACGAACTCGTCGCCCCGGAAGACGCGAAGCCGAAGCCGGGCGAGCGCTCGGGGCATCCCATCGCCATGCTGCAAGGAGGCATGCAGAACATGCTCGAGCTGACGCATCAGCTCGACGGCGTCGACTACGAACGGAAGAACTTCGTACATGCCGACATGTCGCCCGAGGCCTTCGAGCAATCGATGCGCGATCGCAACGAGAACATGTTCTCGATGTTCTTCCGCATGCTCGGGCACAGCATCGCGCAGCAGAGTCTGGCCGCGCAGCGCAATCCCGGCGCCGCACGGCAATCGGACGCCGGCATGCTGCTGGCCTTGATGAATCCCGACCGCGCGATGTCGATGCGGCAACTCATGGCCGAGCAGTTCGAAAACATGGATGGTATGATCGGCGGTCTCGACGGGCCTAAAGGTTCGACGCTGATCTCCGAGCGCAACAAGGTCGCGATCGACGTGCTTCAGCGCGAATTGGCAAGCGGAAAGAAGAAGCTCGCCATCTTCTACGGCGCCGGCCACATGCGCGACCTCGAGCAGCGACTCGTCGACGAGCTGGGCATGAAGCTCGATTCCGAACGCTGGCTCGTCGCCTGGAAGCTCAAACGCGACAAGCAGAACGAAGCCGACAAGAAGAAGTGATCGTCGAAAGACGCGGCCGCGCGGCGCTGCTGGACCAGTCTGCGGTGACAACCAGAGTGGTTAGCACCGATGATTTTGCGACTCCGGCCTGGCACGCTGGCAATGCCACTCCGGAAAATCGTCCGTGCTACCTCCCACCGCCTGACCGCAACATCAAGGGGTAGCGGCGCAGCGTGTCATCTGGCGCTAGCGCGCCACGTTGATTTGTTTCGCGCTTGCGGTCTTGATCCGCGGCACGAAGGTATAGAGCTCGTACGTCTCGGTATAGCCCGAATCGGGATTGAGCACGTGGCGCTCACGATCGGCTAGTTCGAAACGCTGGCCGACTTCGGCCAGCCAGGCGTTGAACCTGGCGTCGTCCCGTTTCAGGTCGCCGACCCAGTAGACGACACAGACCAATGGACGTTCGGCCGTAATGGCGTCCCAGTCGGGAGGCTGCCCCGGTCCGCCATGCCGCGGTGAATAGATGCGCTGGTTGCAGAGATAGCGGGCCGAATGTCCCCATTCCCAATTCAAGGGGAAGAAGTCGAGTCCCAGGTCGCGGTAGACGCAGACCATCTCGACGCCGTGCGCCTTATCGTTCCAGAGCCAATCGGCAAAGGCCCGATCGCGCTCGTCGTGGATCGTCTTGTAGGGCATGACAAGATCAGCAATCCCCTGCCCCGCGCCGATCAGTCCCAGCACCGCGATGGCGACCAGGGCCATCGCGCGGCGGAACCACGGCTCGCGCCCCCACGAGATGATCCACGTCGCACCGAGCCCGGCGATCAGACAGATTGCCGGAGCGAGGTAGAGCACGACTCGCGTGCTGCCGCCGTAGGGATAACGCTGCAGCGAGGCGGCGACAAAGGCTAGGAAGAACGGTCCCAGGCAAGCCAGGAGTAGCGTGCGACGGCGCACGCGCCACAAGAGCACGACCCCGGCCACGAAGCAGATCAGATTGAGCGTGCTGGCGCCATTCTTGCCACCGATGGGGAAGGCAAAGATGTGACCGGTATGTTCGCGCACGAGCCACGTCACCAGGGCGATCGGCTGCGTGACGGGGGGGAAGGCCATTTGCCAATAGTCGCCCATACCCCCGGCACCGAACTCACGCTGGTATTGCGCCATCGCCATGACATATTGCAGCCCGCCGAACGAGGCGAGCAACGTGATGCCAAAGGCCACTACCGCCAGACGGATCGACGCCGTGCCGTGCCGCCACGCGTGCCAGCCGAGGGCCAGACCAACGCCGCCAGCCACAAACACCGACGGATAAGAAAGCCAGACCAACAGGGGCGTCACCGTGGCGAGCACCCACAGCCAGCGAGCCTCGCCCGGGCGGCGCAGCCACTCGCCCAATAGCGTCATCAGCAGCATCGCCGCGAAAAGATCGGTGGCATACGGTTTCACCTCGCCGCCATGCCGAATCGGGTAGTAGGCGACGGCAAAGAACGCCACTGCCATCAGCAAGGGGAGACCGCGCAAGATGCCGCTGGCAAAACGCCAGAACAACAAAAGCGTGGCAATGCCCGCCAGGCAGGGAACCAGGCGTAGCGAATACTCAGAAAAGCCAAACAGCCGCACGATCGTTAGTTCGGTCCACAGGAACAGCGGCGGGCAGACCTGGTGATAACGCAGCGGCTGTAGCAGATCGGCATAGCTTTGTTCGAAGAAGTTCGCCGCGACGTAGGCCTCGTCGCCCCACAAAGGGCAGCACAACAGGTAACGCAGCAAACGCAGCCCGATGCCGAGTACGAGAAAAGCGTAGGTCAGTTGAGTGACACGGCGTTCGGCAAGCGGGCTCAGTGAGAAGCCGGGCAGATCGAGCTGGGCGAGCGGCGTCTTGGCCGCCGGGGGAGTCGCGACACGCGGTTGCTCGAAAGCCGAATGGGCGAGATGGGGACCATGTGTCGCGAGATGTTCCGAGGGCGCCGGCGCGGTAGAAGTGTGATGGCGACGCTCGAGACGCTCCGACATGGCACGTTCCGTGTGCGATGAGTGGGTTGTTTAGGCCGCGCGCCTGAGCGCTGTGGTTGCCCGCCGGCGCCCGACGACCGTCAGTCGCGAGCCTGCGCTTGGCAGCACGCGATCGGTCCAGCGCGTCAGCGGCAGCAGCCGGTCGTTCCAGGCGACTTGTCGCGGGCTGGGAACCCCGGGCTCGCTGAAGATTCCAAGCGCGCGGGTGAGCAGTGCCGAGAGTTTTCCCGACTCGTGCGTCTGCACGACTTCGAAGCCGGCTTCTTCGACCCGGGCAGACAACTCGGCCAGGGTGTAGCGACGCCGGCGGCCAAGGGCTTGATCGGCGGCAGTCAGCGGGCCGCCGAGCGCCGTGACAACCAGGTGCCCGTGCTCGGGGAGGATCGTCGCCAGCCGTGCGAGCGCCGCACGATCGTCATCGACGCGTTCGAGCAGGTCGCCGCAGAGCACCGTATCGAAGCGACCCTGCTGCCAGCGGGCCAGGTCGGCGTCGTGGAACAGGTCGGCCTGCTCGATCGACGTGTTTTCGCGCACGGCGAAGCGACGGCGGAGACTCTCGACATACTCGCCCCGCGAGTCGGCCAGCACGACGTGATCGCGCGAGAGCATGCGCGTGCCGAGCGAGCTCTGTCCCGCCGAAACGTCGAGCACGCGACGACCCACGTGTGGCGCCACCTCGGCGGCCAGGGCCTTCTGTTCGGCTCGTGCGTTCTGGCGCGCGGTGAGCTCGTAATGGGTGAGATCGCTCGTGAACTGCGGATCGAGCATGGCGGAGCGGAAGATTTCCCACAGGGCCTTCACGCCGTCGATCGGGCGGATCTTCTTCCCCTCGAGCAGGCTCCGACCTTCGTACCGCACGGGGACTTCGTAGATGCGCGCGCCCCATTGGGCCAGGCGGCTCGTGAGCTCCGGCTCGAACGTGAAGGTTTTCGCCTGGATCTTCAACCGACGCAGAATGTCGGTGCGGACCAGCTTGTAGCAGGTTTCCATGTCGGTCAGGTTCAAACCGGTGAACAGGTTCGACGTGACCGTCAGGAAGCGGTTGACCAGGGTGTGCCACAGGTGGTTGGCCGAGCGTGGCGTGCCGAGGTAACGCGACCCGAACACCGCGTCGGCCAGTCCGGCGGTCAGCGGCTCGAGCAGTTGGGGATAATCGCAGGGGTCATATTCGAGATCGGCGTCCTGCACCAGCGCCAGGTCGCCGGTCATGTGATCCATGGCGGTGCGGATCGCACCCCCCTTGCCGAGATTCACGGCATGGCGGAAGGGGCGGATGCGGGCATCGGCCGTGGCCAACTGCTGCAAGAGCTCCCAGGAGCCGTCGCTCGAGCAATCGTCGACGGCGACCAACTCGATCTCCAGGTCGACCGGCGAGGCCAGCACTCGGCGAACGATTTCGGCCAAGGTCCAGCGCTCGTTGTAGATGGGCATTAACACGGAGAGCTTGCGAAAGGGGCCTCCGGCAGAGGGCGTGTTAGAATCTTCAGCCGATGTGGGGCCCGTGGGCGTCACCGAAAGGGACATGCAGCGTCCTCAATGCAAAGCGAAGGGAACGCGCCGGTCGGGGCGACCAGCCCTGGCGCGAGGGGGCGGATTCTAGTGACCGGCCGCCGCAGGCGGAATACGAATCATCGCGTCAGGCAATGGCTTACGTCGATTTGGTAAGCTGCGCGGACAGCGTTGGCCAGGTGGAGCCCTGGCGCATGAAAAAGCCGCGAGATCCGCGGCCTGGAATGAACAAGAGGGTGGCTGATGGGGCTCGAACCCACGGCCTCCAGATCCACAATCTGGCGCTCTAACCAACTGAGCTACAGCCACCGCGTGAGCAAGAGCCGAATATAGGCACCCGGCTCGGGAGGGTCAATCGCGCGCGGGACCCTCTTCTGGAAGGGGAGAGGCCTCGGTCGGGGCGGCGGTTCGCGCGCGGCGGCGCCGTTCGACGACGAAAAATCCGACGATCGCCAAGGGGAGGCCGCCGTACAACATTCCGGACTGCACGCGGTCATCCAGACCGGCCCGCCATAAGATCACGTGCATGATTTTGGTCCCGGTCGCAAAGCACAGGAAGGTCCAAACGAAGGTGTCCCACCGGCTGTTGAACGACTGTTCGCCACGACGCTCGACGACTGTACGTCGTTCGGATGGCTCCTGTGTCGCGGGGGCTTGGTAAGGGTTGTCGGACAAGGCAGCCCTCAACAGTCAGAAGGAGAATCGTGCTCGCGTGCCTACGGCGCGACCCGCTTGGCCTTGAAGATCAGCACGCCGCTGCCCGGCGGGCTGGCGAACTCCGTCGGACGCAGTCGGTCGAACGGGGCCGAGCAGATGCGGAACTCGTCACCGTCGATCTCGTAGATGCCGAGCATCGTCTTGTCGGCGTTGTCCCCCTCGGTGAACGTGCTGTCCATCGTCTTCGGCTGCCTGGTCGGATCGAAGGTGATCCGGGTGCGGGCGATTACCTGGTCTTTGTTCTTCCAGGTGATGTCGTGCCCCTCGACGACTCGAGTGATGTCCTTGAACGCCGCGACGTCGAGTTGCCGGCCGTCGACCTCGACCGATTCGATCTTCCAGGTTCCTTGCAGCAATTCCAACTCGGCGGCCAACTCTTTTTCAGTGGGTACTTCGGCGGCGAGCACACGCAAGGACAGCGCCAAGAACACGACGTACGCAGGCATGGTTCGTCTCCCGCCCGAGAACTTGAAGTGTGGGTATTACTCGTTGCCGGGCATTATCGCCCCTTTGCTGGCGCTACGCCAGCAAGAGGGCCCGCTGGGCGAGGCCCGCAAGGGCCGGCTCGAGCGCTTCTGCCACGATCCGCTCGATGGCGTCGCGAGCCTCGAGTGGCTGGCCGCCGACCTGCAATTGCAACTCGCCACGTTCGATCTGGTGGACCAATGCCCGGGCAAGCGTGCTCCGTTCGCGCGAACCGTCGAGCAGCGCGACCAGCGCTCGATCGAAAGGGGGCAGATCGGCCGACATATGATGGAGCGTGACGATCCGCTCGCCATGCGCCGCTTGATGCCGCGCCAGGGCCGACGCACGGGGGCGATCGCTCGCGCGGGACGCACACTCGAAAGGTGTGCCATGGAACATGACCGCCTTGGCGCGGATGCAGCGTAAGAGCAACTCGCCCAGTCGAGGGGAGAGTTGCTCGACCTCGCCCAGTTGGTCGACCACCTGGGCGCCGAGGGCCTCGAACGAGAGCGAGCAAGGCGCGGCGGCCACGAGCGCGATCAAGGCCGCCTTGGCCAACGGGTCGTTCGTCGAGAGGGTGACTCCTTCGGCCAGTACGAACTCGGCGATGCCGGTCGAGGCGGCCTCGACGGGGACGTGGGACGCACGTACGAGCGCCGAAAAGTGCAGCTTCGCACAGCGCTCGGGATCGGCCGGATGGCGAACCGGGACCGCCGCGTGGGCGAGCACCGTTTCGCGAAAAGTACGCCGCAAGAGAAAATCGACGTACTGCTCCAGCTCGATCACGTCCGCGGAAAGCTGGGCGAGCGTGGCGCGGACTTCTTCGGGCAGATCGTCGACTCGTTCGTCGAAACGCGCTTCGGCCACGTAACGCAGGCGATGCTCTGCCGCGCGGCCCGCGAACTCGTGGAAATAGAGCGGCTCGTTGAAGGTCTCGAGGTGCTCGTGAAAGACGTAGGCGTCGTGAGCCTCGCGCAGGAGGTCGATCTCTCCCTCGACCATCTGGGCAAAAGGGGTGCTGGGATCGGGCATCGAGCGGGCAAAGAAGTCGAGGAACGCGCGGGCCTCGTCCAGGCGCCGCCGCGGTTCCGTGATGCGCCGCGTATGGTACCGGGCCAGGTCGCGAATGATGCCGCGAAAGTGCCACCCTGGGTAGGTGTTGTAGCTGAGGCACGCCACCCCTTGCGGCGCGAGCAACGTGCGGCACAGCTCGAACATCTTCTGCTGCACGGCGGGGGGGACCCAGGAGTAGACGCCGTGCGCGACGATGTAGTCGAACGAACCCAGCGTCGCGTTGAGATCGAGAATGCTCGCCGCGCGCAGTTCGACATTCGCCAGCCCCGCCGCGCCGAGCGTGGCCTGCCCCATTTCGATCTGCCGGGCGGACAAGTCGAGGCCCACGAAGCGCGCGTCGGGAAAAGCCGCGGCCAGCGGCAGCAGATTGCCACCACTGGCACAGCCAAGCTCGAGCACGCGACACGTGCGGACCTCGGGAGGGTCGAGCCCGTGCAGCGCGGCAACCGCCGCGAGATTGTCGGGCGACATGGCGCGAAACGGCTTGCTGTCGTACGGGATCTCGTCGTAGCTGTCGGGATCCGCGTGCGAGGACATCGTTCGTTCCAATCCAATAAACAACTGCCGTACGGCAGGGGCGAACCTCAGCGGTCGTCGCGAAACTCGCACACGGCCGATTGTCCCTCGCATTCATCCACTTCGATGCGCGTCACGGTGGGACGCGCGATCCCCTTCCGCGCGAGCTCGTCGAGCAGTCGGCGCCCGATGTGCCGGGCGAGCATTTCGGCCGTCGTGTTCGGCACGTCGAGCAGCACGCAATCGCCCCGTGGAAAGATCCACTCGCGATCGGCGTGCGTCACGCGGACGCGACGCTCGTCTGCCTGGACCCGGATCGTGCGATGCTGGGTGGGCAATAGCATGTAGTGATCGAGTTCGAGGACGATTTCCTGCAACAAGTCGCGCAGCAGAATGAAATCGACGACGTAATGGTTTTCGTCGAGCGGGCCGTGGACCTCGGCCGAGACGCGGTAGTTGTGCCCGTGCAATCGTTCGCACATGTCGCCGGCAAAGGTAATGAAATGCCCAGCGCTGAAGACCAGGTAGTCCTTCGTGATGCGAACGCAATAGCTTTCGGTCACCGCGCGAATCTCGTGGGGCGCTCAACGTCGATAAAACCGGAACGGTGGCTTGATTATGCCATCGCGTAGGGCGACGAACAAACCGGCGGCGATCAGGTCGGCCGTGGTGCCGGGATTGCGGCGATGATCGTCGCTACGGAGCCAGAAGTCGAGATCGCCCAAGGCCGCGCGATAGGGGGCGCTCGAGGGGGCCCCGCAGACGAGCACGCGCGCGGCGCGATCGGCGGCTTCTTGAGACACCTGGCTGCCGCACTTGCGCGCGATCAGACTGTCGGGTAGTGCCGCCATCAACCGCACGTGGGCGTGGATGATCGTCTCTTCGAGCGGCCAGCCCGACGCGACCCCCTCGGCCAACCAGGGGAGGACACGGACGAGCACGTCGGAGAAGCCGTGCGTGTACTGCCGCGCCACCGAGTCGCGGTTTTCGGCCAAACGCATCGCCGCCAGCAGATCGTCTGGCGCTGGTCCGCGTACGTCCGCCTCGTCGACCCTGCCCAGGCCCCCCGCCGCCGCCATCCCTATGGCCTCGTACACGTCGCGGGCATCGTCGGCGGTCATGGTGGCGAGCACGCGTTCGACGTTGGCGGCGATCGACTGCTCGCGCGGCACGACGGCCAAGGGGGCCAGCAGGAGGATGGTGCCCAGGTAGGTGTTCGAGTCGGCCACCGATCGCATCGCGCGGACGGCTTCGAGCACGGCTTGTCCCACCCGCCCGCCTGGCGCGGCGCGTTCGATGGCGGGCCCAATCGCCGCGGCGGTAGCGAGAAAATCGGTGTAGGAGACATCCTCGAAATCGGCGTCACGATGGACATTGCCCGGCTTGCGTGCCGTGGCCTCGAGCAAGCAGGCCATGGTGGCGCATTGCCCGAGCGCGAGCTGCACGTGGCCCGGTGAAGCGCTCATCTGGTGGCGACGCCTAACGGATGTCGGACCAGAAAATCTTCGACCGCGTCGATGACTTCGTCCGGGGCGTCTTCGACCACGTAGTGTCCGGCCTGCTCGATGCGGCGCACGTCGGCCGAGGGAAAGAACTCGAGAAACCGCTCGAGAAAGTGGGGCGTGAAGCACCAATCGCGCATGCCCCACACGAACAGCGTCGGTCGATCGGCGAGCGTGGCCAGGCCCGATTCGATTGCCGCTAGTTTGGCGTAGCTCGGGTGTCGGGGCGAAAGCGGAATGTCGCGGACGAATTCGTACGTTGCCCGGCGGTGGTTCCACGAGTCGTAGGGGGCGATCAGCCCGGCGCGTACCTCGGCTGACATGCGGCGGGGATACTCGGTGGCCATCCATAGGGCCGAGCCCGCGAAAGCGTTCAACCCCTGCACGGCGAGCCGGCCGAGGACGGGCGTGCGGCAGAGCCGAATGCGAAGGGGAATTCGCTGGCTGCGGAACCCGGCGGTGTTGAGCAGCACCAAACGGGCGAATCGCTCGGGCATCTCGACGGCGGCGCCCAGGCCGATCGCCCCCCCCCAATCGTGTCCGATCAGCGTGACGTCGGACAAGTCGAGGCTTTCGACGAGTCGCCGCAGGTTCGAAACATGGCGCGCCAAACGATACTCGTAGTCGCGTGGCTTCGACGACAATCCGCAGCCGATATGGTCGGGCACGAGCACCCGGTAGCGATCGCGCAGCGCCAGCACCAATCGCCGCCAATAGAACGACCAGGTTGGATTGCCGTGTACCAGCAGCAGGGCTGGCCCGTGGCCTTCATCGAGATAGTGGTATCGTTCGCCTTCGATCGCCAGTTCGTGCGACTCGAAGGGATACAACTTGCGCCAGTTGCTCACGATCGCGGCTCGCTGGGGGGGAGTTCCGGGGGAGCGTCGCCGCTCAGTTCTTCTTCGGTTTGTCGCGCCAGCCAGGCATCCCACTGTTCTGCCTGCTGACGCGACATGGCCTGGCGATTCTTGTCGATGGCCTCTTGTAACATCCGGCGCATGGGGATGTCGAGTTGGTCGAGTTGCTCGCGCAGCGGCATCAATTCGGCCAGTACGGCGGCCGAGCCCGCATGATCACCGCGATAGCTGAGCATGACGCACTTGCCGGCCAGCCCGAAGGCGCGAAACTTTTTCTCGACTTCGTCCAGGTTGGCCAACTTGTCGAACAGCTCGTAGGCGCGGTCGTTGTCTCCTTTGAGCAGATACAAACGCGCGAGCTGTTGCTGGGCAAGCCGGGTGTAAAACGGGCTGTTCGGCCAATGCTCGGAGACGGCCAGCCAGGCTTCTTCGGTGTTGGCCGTGCTGGCGTACAGGTACTGTGCCAGCGCGCTCTTTTGCTTGGGCACGTGCGAACGGCTGGGATCGACCTGCCCCAAGAGGGACTGGTGCGTGTACCTGGCCAACGCGGCCCCGGCGAACAGTCCCAGTACGATCGCCATTGCCACGAAGGCCCAGGAGCGCGACGGCGGCGTGGCGATTGGTGTCGTGCGCATCAATGCCGCCAGGCGCTGCGTGGCGGCCCCGTCGATGGCGGCCATGGCGTCGGCGCGGGCGTCATCCAGGTCGGCGGCCAGCTCCGCGCCATCGCCATCGAGCCCTTCGATCCGCAAGGCGCGCAACTCGCGGAGCAAATCGCGCGGAGTCGCGTAGCGGTCGCCCGGCTCCTTGGCGAGCATCTTATGGACGACGCGGCACAGCGCCGGCGGAAGATCGGGACGCGCCGTTTCGAGTCGCGGCGGCTCGGTCTTCAGGTGCTGCACGGCCACGGCCAGGGGCGTCTCGCCGCGAAACGGGGGCTCGCCCGAGAGCATGTGATAACAGGTCACGCCGAACGAATAGATATCGCTCCGCGCGTCGAGCGCGCGTCCCTCGACCTGCTCGGGACTCATGTAGAGGGGCGTGCCCATCGTCACCCCGATCTGTGTGAGATGGACGCTCGCGCCATCGCCGGCGATCCGCGCCAGTCCGAAGTCGGCCACCTTCACCTCGCCGCTCCGGGCGAGCATGATGTTCTCGGGCTTGATATCGCGATGGAT
Organism: Pirellulales bacterium; assembly: GCA_019636335.1. NCBI lineage: Bacteria > Pseudomonadati > Planctomycetota > Planctomycetia > Pirellulales > Pirellulales bacterium. The sequence continues at coordinate 98,890 of JAHBXR010000010.1, read as the reverse complement.
GATCCCCTGCTCGGCGGCTTTGACCAGCGCGGCGGCAACTTGCCGCATGATGCTCATCGCCAGCCGGGCGTTGGGGGGCCCGCGCCGCGCGAGCAACTCGTTGAGATTCTGCCCCGCGACGTATTCCTGCGCGATGTAATGGACGCCGTCGACACAGCCGACCTCGTGAATCTGCACGATGTTGGCGTGGACCAGGGCCGCGGCGGCTTGAGCCTCGTTGCGAAAGCGGAGGATGTAATTGGCGTCGGTCGCCAGCTCCTGACGCAAGACCTTGACCGCTACCTGCCGGCGCAAGGACGACTGTTCGGCCAGGTAGACCTCGGCCATCGCGCCGCGGCCGAGACGCCGCAGCAGGCAATAGTCGCCCAACTGCCGACCGGCCAGATCGGCATGTGAAGGGGGATCGTTCGCGCTGGCTTGCGATTGCGACATCGACATCGTCGGCGGGGGCCAAGGCAAGGGCCGTGGGCGAACGATCGCGCAGGGCTGCCCGGCGGCAGGAAGGGCCATTGAAGTATCGGCTGGGGCGGCACAAATGACAACCGTCGACGATTCCGTGCCGCCGGACCGTTACATCGTGATCGACCGAATGATCTTGGCCGGGTTGCCCGCCACGATCACGCCGGCGGGGACGTCGCGCGTCACGATGCTGCCGGCGCCGATGATCGAATTGGAACCGATCTTCACGCCGGGACAGAGGATGGCGCCGCCGCCGACCCAGACGTCGGAGCCGATTTCGATCGGCTTGCCATATTCGACCGAGCGGCGGGCCTGGGCCTCGAGCGGATGGGTTGCCGCGTAGATCTGCACGGCGGGGCCGAAGATCGTGTGATCGCCGATCGTCACCGGACAGACGTCGAGCACCACGCAGTTGAAGTTGAAAAAGCACTTCTTGCCCACCGAGATGTGCGCTCCGTAATCGCAATAGAACGGCGGCTGAATCCAGACGTCGTCTCCCCCGCGGGCGAACAACTGGCGCACGATGGCGCGCCGTCCCTCCTCGTCCGCTTCGCGCGTGGCGTTGAGCGCCTGGCAGAGATCTCGCGCGCGGGTCCGCGCCTGTACCAGCTCGGGGTCGAGTGGGTTGTAGAGCTCGCCGGCGAGCATCTTTTCTCGTTCCGTGGGCATCGGTTTACTCCGTGATTTCGCTCGAACCCCAGCGCCGCATCAAGTCGTGTTCGACCCCCAGTTGATCGCAAAGGCGCGCCACGACGAAATCGACCAGATCGCGCACCGTGCGGGCGCCATGGTAGAAGCCCGGCATGGCAGGCAGAATCGTGGCCCCGGCCTCGGCGCAGCGGCGCAGATTGTCGAGTTGAATCAGCGAGAGGGGCGTTTCGCGCGGGACGAGGACGAGCCGCCGGCGCTCCTTCAGGTGTACGTCGGCGGCGCGCTGGATCAAGTTCGTCGACGTGGCGTGCGCCACGGCGCTCACCGTGCCCCCCGAGCAGGGGCAGACCACCATGCCGTCGGTCAGGAACGATCCGCTCGCCATCGGCGCGCGGAAATCGCGGTAGTGATAGTAATGCAGCCGACCGACGCGCGGCGACGGCACGAGCGCGGCGCTATCGCGGGTGACGCCGAGCAACTCGGCAATGAGCGGATGACCTGCCTGCTCGCCTGCCGTGAGGGGGAGCGCGGCGGGGTCGAAACGCTCCAGGTCGAGCGCGACGCCGAGCTCGGTGCGAATCACTTCCTGCCCGGCTGGGCTGATCGAGAGATGCACATCGCGTCCGTCGGCCAACAGAACCTCGAGCAGGCGCAGCGCGTAGATCGCGCCGCTGCCGCCGGTAATCGCCACGACCAGGCTGCGTTTCATTTCGTGCCTACGTAAAGCGTGGCGACGCCGAAGGTGAGCCGCTCGTATTCGACGTGCGATAGGCCGGCCGCACGCATGCGCGCCGCCAGGGCCTCGCCCGAGGGAAACTCGTGGACGCTCTCGGGCAGATAGTTGTAGGCGCTGTGGCGATTGCGGGCCAAGAGCTGACCGATCCGCGGCAACACGCGGCGGAAGTACCAGCCGTAGACCGAACGCAGAAGCGGCTGCTCGGGGAGCGAAAACTCGAGCACCGCCACACGCCCCCCCGGCCGGCAGACTCGCGTCATCTCGCGCAGGCCACGATCCGTGTCGGTCACGTTCCGCAGGCCGAAGGCGACGGTGACCAGTTGGAACATGCCGTCGGCAAAGGGGAGCCGCTGGGCATCCGCCTCGACGAACACCGGCGGCGCTTGGGCGGCATCTCGCTGCGCCTTGGCATCGGCGCGGGTGAGCATTTCGTGGCAGAAGTCGGCGCCGACGATGGGCACGCGCCCGGCGGTGGCTCGCGCGTAGGCCAAGGCGAGATCCCCCGTGCCGGTGCAGAGGTCCAGGATGGGGTCCGTGCCTTGGACCGGGACGCGGCGCACCGTCTTCGAACGCCAGCGACGATCGATGCCGCCCGAGAGCAAATGGTTGAGCAGATCGTAACGCGGCGCGATCTCGCCGAACATCTGGCGGACGCGGGCTTCCGATTTGTCGAGCTTCGGAGGCTCGGTGGTGATGGTGGACAAGGGCTGCCTTTCAATATCTCGCCGCCAGGGCGCGTTCCAAACCGTACTCCTGCCAGCGTCGGGCGACTCGCTCCGCCGTATCCTCGCACGACGCGGCGCGCGAGGGCCACGCCCTGGGGTGCTCGCCGGCGAGCTTGGCGGTGGCGTCGATGGCGACGCTGCTCCCTAGCGTTAACCGCGTGGCGGCGTGATCCATCACACCGGTGGGCCCTTCGGCAAAGAAAAAATCACGCTCAGGGTGAGTATTGGCCGCCACGCGCTGCCAAACCAGGGCCGCCTGATGCGGGTCGATGTCGGCATCGACCAGGATGACCACCTTCGCGGCGAACGCCGGGGCCAGACCCCAGAGTGCCGCCGCCACTTTGCGCGTCTGGCCCGGGTAGGACTTGCAAATCGCCACCACGGCCACGTGCCCCGAGGGGGAGTGTTCGAGGAGCGCCACGTCGGCGATTTCAGCCGCCACGTACTGCAGATACGGGAGCAAAAGTTGCTCGGTCACCTCGGCCCGTTGCGTAAGCTCGTGCGGCGGAGAGCCTAGCACAAGGGCCGGAAACAAGGGATTCGCCCGATGCGTGATCGCCGTGACGTGCATCACCGGCGCGGCGTCGTAGGTATGCAGGTAGCCCGACGGCGTGGCGAGGGTGGGACCGGGGACAAGCTCGGCGGCAGGATCAACTATCCCTTCGAGGACCAACTCGACGTCGGCCGGCACGCGCAACTCGTGCGAGCGGCAGCGGACCATTTCGACAGGACGCCCGCGCCAGGCCCCCATCCAGCGATACAGGTCGATCTCGCTGGCCCAGGGCGCCGAGACCACGAGGCTTCCCAGGGGATCTCCCCCCAGCGTGATCGCCAGGGACATTTTCGTTCCACGGGCCTGGTGCTCCTGGTAGTGGGCGCGGGCAGCGTCGTGCGGACCCCACAGCAGTGTTAGCCGGCGGGCATCGAGCAGGCCGACGGCGATCTCTTCTGTCGTGCGTCGTTCTGTTTCGGGGCTGACCGTGTGCAGACGGCCGGTACGGATCGAACGGCACGATTCGCCCGGCCAGGCACGCAGCGCCGGAAGCTCGGCCAGATTGACATCGGTCGCCAGCCGGACCACTTGTTGACAGTGGCCAGTCTTGACGAGCTTGGGCTCGAAGGGGTCGCCTGCCGCGCCGGCGCCGTTGGAGGAACCAAAGGTCCTCCGCCACCAACCGACACGACCGCCGGCGGCCGTGGCCTCCCCCTCGGCAGCCGATTGGCGCAGACGTGCGCCGATTTCGGCCACCGACTCGACCCCCAGGGCCTGGATCAGCCGTTCGGAGCCTGCCAGTAGATTCGTGAGTACGGGCAGGCGTTGGCCGGCGACGCGCTCGAAGAGCAACGCAGGCCCCCGCTCGCGGGCGATCCGTTGCGTGATCTCGGCAATTTCGAGATCGGCGTCTACTTCGGCCCGAATTCGCAGCAACAGACCGTCGCGCTCCAACTCTTCGACAAAGTCGGCTAGGGAGGAGTAGGACATGGTTGCGGCAGGGGACAGTTAGGTGGCAGAAAGACTGCCGGGCATTGTATCCCTGCCCTGGAAACCCACCAACGGCCAGTCTTCTCTGGAAAAGAGCAAGTGGCACAGGCCGCCGGCCTGTGGAGCGTGAGTGAAGCACAGTTACCAGCACAGGCTAGCAGCCTGTGCTGAAGGAGTTAAGCTCTGCAATCTGCACAGGCTGGCAGCCTGTGCCACTTTGCAGTCCCTCGGATCGAAGCCTCACGACAATCCCCTATGCCAGCCCAGCTCAGTGTTCATTTTTTGCCTGCCTTAGTTCCTGAAGAAGCGCTTGCCGGCGCCTCGGTCGTGGTGATCGATGTCCTGCGGGCCTCGACGACGATCACGCACGCGCTGGAGGCGGGAGCCGAACGGGTCCTGCCCTGCGTCGATATCGACGAAGCACGCCGTGTCGCCAGCGCTCTGCCCGTCGGCACGGTCGTGCTGGGGGGCGAACGAGGGGGACTGCCAATCGAGGGATTTCACTTCGGCAATTCACCGCGTGAGTTCTGCTCGGAACACGTGCGGGGCAAGACCGTCGTCTTTACCACCACCAATGGCACGCGCGCCATGGCCAAGGCAAGGTTCGCGCGCGAGGTGCTCGTCGGCTCGTTCGTCAATGCGGCGGCGATCGTACGACGATTATTGTCCGCGCCGCAGATGCACTTGCTATGCGCCGGCTCGGGGGGGGAGATCACGCGCGAAGACGTGCTGGCTGCTGGGCTCATGGTGGCGCGCTTGATCGGCAATGCCGAGGGAGACCTCGAGTTACAAAACGACGAGGCTCGGCTGGCTCGCGAGGTGTGGCTGCAGGCGGCCGGGGCACGCACTTCGGACTGGCAATCGGCATCCCCCGTGGCAGCCTCGCTGGCGAACACCGCTTGGCTCGAGGATCTGTTGCGCGACAGCAAGGGAGGGCGAAACCTCGCGCGCATCGGCCTGGCGGCCGATATCGCCGATGCCGCGCGGCTCGATCGATTCGAACTCGTGCCCGTGCTCGATCTGGCGCAAGGGGCGATCACAGCCATATAGACCGTTTGCGGCCTCGGGTTGTAGACTGTCCAATTCGTTCGATCGCAGCACTCAGCAAAGGTTACACGGAGAGCACGCCCCGATCATGGACATGGACAAACTCGTCTCGCTCTGCAAACGGCGAGGATTTCTCTTTCAATCGAGCGAGATTTACGGCGGCCTGAACGGCTTCTGGGACTACGGCCCCCTGGGAGTCGAGCTGAAGCGCAATGTCAAGGAATCGTGGTGGCGCGACATGGTCACCAGCCACGATGAGCTGGCCACGCCGGCCGGCGCGCCCGAGCCCTACGAGATGACGGGGCTCGACTGCACGATCATCATGCATCCGCAGGTCTGGAAGTGCTCGGGACACTACGACCTGTTCCACGACTTCATGGTCGATTGCCGCGAGTCGAAGAAGCGCTACCGCCACGATCAGGTCCGCGGACGCTGGGTCGAGGCCAAGGGGCGTCGAGTCTTCATCACCACGCAGGTCGGCGGCGACGAGGGACTGGCCGAGACCGAGCAGCGCGCTCTTAAACTGTTCAACCTGCGCGGCAAGGATGTCGACAAGCTCGCCTGGCAGAGCGAGCTAGTGTCGCTCACCACCGTGCCCGACTTTACCGACGCGCTCGGCCCCGACGCCAAGGAGACGGGCACGCTCACGCCGCCGCGCGAATTCAACCTGATGTTCAAGACGTACGTCGGCGCGCTCAGCGGCGAAGAAGGGGCGGCCTTCCTGCGTCCCGAGACGGCCCAGGGCATCTTCGTCAACTTCAAGAACGTCTGCGACAGCACGCGCGTGAAGATCCCCTTCGGCATCGCGCAGATGGGAAAAAGCTTTCGCAACGAGATCACGCCCCGCAACTTTACGTTCCGCTCGCGCGAGTTCGAGCAGATGGAGATCGAGTTCTTCTGTAACCCGAAGTCGTCCCCCGAGTGGTACAAATACTGGCGCGACCGGCGCTATCGGTGGTATCTCGAGCTCGGACTGGCAGGCGATCGCTTGCGTTTGCGCGACCACGATGCGGACGAACTGAGCCATTATTCATGCGGCACCGCCGACATTGAATATGCCTTTCCGTTCCTGCCGCCGGGTGAGTTCGGCGAGTTGGAAGGGATCGCGCACCGCGGCGACTTCGACCTCCGCAGCCACATGGAAGGCAAGCTCGTGCGGCAGGGGAACGACCTGGTGCCCGAGCTCGACGCCGATGGCAAGCCGCGCCATCGCGGCAGCGGCAAGGATTTGAGCTACTTCGACGACATGACCCGCGAGCGGTACATTCCGCACGTGATCGAGCCGTCGGCCGGCGCCGATCGCGCGACATTGGCCTTCCTGTGCGAGGCGTACCAGGAAGATCTGGTGCCCGACGAAAAGGGCAATCCGCGCGAGCGCGTGTTCCTGCGGCTGCACCCGCGGCTGGCGCCGATCAAAGCGGCGGTCTTCCCGCTGGTCAAACGCGACGGCATGCCCGATATGGCGCAAAAGATCTATCGCGATTTGAAGCCACACTTCAACGTCTTTTACGATGAGAAAAGTGCCATCGGTAAACGCTATGCTCGCCAGGACGAAGTCGGAACTCCGTTTTGCATCACCGTTGATGGAGAGAGCCTCACCGACGGCACGGTCACCATTCGCGAGCGCGACACGTTGAAGCAATGGCGCGTCTCGGCCGATCGGTGCGTGGAGGAGATTCGCACGCTGTTGCGGGGCGCGACCGCATGAAACCGGCCATCAGCCAGGTCTCGTCGCTCGATTTCTCGTTCGAGCAGGACATCGCCGACTACGCGGCGGCGCAGTGTCACACGGTCGAGATCTGGCTCGGCAAGCTCGAAACGTATCTCGAGACGCACTCGCTCGAGGAGGTCCGCGCGCTGTTGGCCGAGCACCAGGTCGAAACGCCGGTGGCCAGCTTTCAAGGTGGGTTGTTGATCTCGCAGGGAGACGCCCGCCGCGAGCATTGGGCCCACTTCGAGCGCCGGCTGGCATGGTGTCCCGAGTTAGGAATTAAAACGCTCGTCATCGCTGGCGACCTGTATGGTCCCTTGTCGGGACAGGACTTGGAACGGGCCAGCATGTCGCTGGGGCAGGCGGCGGTCGCGGCGGCGAAGCAAGGTGTCCGGCTGGCGCTCGAGTTTCAGGCCTCCGCCACGTTTGGCAACAACCTGCAGACGGCCGCCGCGATCGTCTCCGAGGTGAACGAGCCGAATCTGGGGCTTTGCCTGGACGTGTTTCATTATTATCTCGGCCCCAGCAAGCCGGACGATTTCGGTACCCTCTCGGCCGAGAATCTCTTTCACGTGCAACTCTGCGACCTGCTCGGCCAGCCACGCGAGTTGGCGACCGATGCCGATCGCATTCTGCCTGGCGATGGCGACTTTCTGCTGGAACCGCTCGTCGACCTTTTGCGTCACATTGGCTACGAGGGTTGCGTCTCGCTCGAGGTAATGAATCCCCAGATCTGGCGCATCCCACCGTTGCAGATGGCCGAGGTCGGCATGACCGCTCTGCGCAAGCTGCTCGGCCAGGCGAGCATGGGCTGACGCTAGGCGGCGTCGCATTCTCGCGGCGCGCCGTCAGACTGACGACGCATTCGTGTGGCCAAACCGATGGAGAATCGAGCGCAGCACGAGAGATTTGCGCGCTACGTTCCACGGCACGCCAATTGCGTTTACAACGAAGTGGCGAACATCGTTCGCTTGCCGCGAAACTCGGGCGGCAGGATAATTCCGATCGGATGGGATCCGATCCAGCGTCGTCGAGGGGGGAGTAAGCTTATGCGCAGCCGCGTCATGATGGTAGCGGCCCTGGTCGCGTCTCTGGGAATCGCCTGGCAGGCCAGCCCGGCAGCAGCGCAGTTTCGCGCGGGCCGCACATCGCACAATCATTCGCACGGGTCGAACGCCAATCAGCAACCAGCGCCGACACCCCCGCCGGCCTCTCGTCCGGCCCCCTCGTTCAATCAGCTTCCGCCTGGGTGGGGGCAGGGACAGATCCACAACCCGGCTTCGCCACGCTACATCGACATGCAGCCGAATGGTTTGGCGCGCCGCGGCGACTATCCGCATCGTCAGCCCCCCGCCACCGCCACCTTGTGGAATACCAACTTCTGCAACACGTGGGGGAACAACTGGGGCAACAACGGTTGGAATAACTCCAATTGGTGCGGTAGCTACCCCTCGAATTGCTTTCCGAACTACAACTACTGCTCGTACTGGCTACCGCCGGCGGTGATGCCGGCTCAATATTTGTATGGGCCATTCGCGGGTGGTTTGTTCGGCGGCGTGTCGCCCGCCGTGACGGCCGGTGCTCCGTACATTCAGAACTTTGTCGTCGAAAATCCCTCGCCGCCGGCGAACGTGGCGGTGAACGTCGGTAATGGCAACGCGAATGCGGGAGACATGCTCCGCCGCGACGCCGTTGAGGCGGCGCGTCCCATCGTGCCGCGGGTGCAGGTCGCCACGACAAACAACGAGCGCCGCGCCAAGTCGTTGCGTTTCATCGGCCACGGCGACACGCAATTCGAAAAGGGAGAGTATCGGCAGGCGGCGGAGCGCTATCGCATGGCGATCAAGGCCGCGCCGGACTTGTCGGAACCGCACGTTCGCCTTGCGCAGGCGCTGTTCGCGCAAGGCCGATATGCCGACGCCGTGACCGAGTTCCGCTCGGGGAGCGATTTGCACCTCGCTTGGGAGAAGTCAGCTTTCCGCTTCGAGAAGGTGTATGGCCGCGATCAGGCGAGCCGCATGCAGCATTTGAAGGAACTGGGCGCCGCGCTACTCGAGCAGGAGAACAAGCCCGACCTGCTCTACCTGATGGGGCTGACGTACTACTTCAGCGGCCAACCGGGGCAATCGCGCGAGTACTTCCAGCGTGCCACCGAACTTTCGGGAGGCGATCCGCACATCGATCGGTTCATTCGCGAGATCGATCGTCGAGCGACCGAGGCCCTGGCGGCGCAGGGCGCCGGCGCGGTCGAGTTCTAGTGCCATCATGCAGTTCCTCGAACGGACGCGTCGTTCTATTTCGCGCGATTCAGATTGCCGTAGCGGCCGTGGAATTCGCCGGGTGTGATTCCTTGGGCGAGGACGCGGCGACGTTGCCGGCTGATGGAACCAGCCATTGCAGAACGGGGGCTGTCGTCGCCGTGGTCACCAGGGCCATGATGACCATCATCGCGAAGAGCGTGGGGCTGATGACTCCCAAGTCCAGTCCGATGTTCAACACAATGAGCTCCATCAGCCCTCGCGTGTTCATCAGCGCGCCGAGAGCGGCCGATTCGCGCCAGGGCAGGCCCGTCAATCTCGCCGCACCGAGAGTACCGCCAAATTTTCCGGCCGTCGCCACGAGGATGATCGCCGCGCACCACAGCCAGCTCTGCCAGCCACTTACCAGACTGATCTGCATTCGCATGCCGGTGAAGGCGAAGAAGGCGGGCAAGAGCAAGACGGTGACCAGATCCTTTAATTTGACGGAGAACTCTTGAGCAATCCGGCTATCGTGGGGAATCACCGCGCCGAGCAAGAATGCTCCGAAGACCGCATGAATGCCGATCAGTTCGGTGGTCAGGGCGGCCAGGAGCACCGCCAGAAAAGTGCCGGAGACGACTAGCGGAGAGAGCGTCTGGGACGGACTCGTCAAGCGCGGAATCAGACGGTCGAGCAGCGGCCGGACCAGGAGAACCATGCAGGCGATAAAGGCGAGTGCGCCGCCAATTACGAAGGCCGCGCTGCCAAGCTTGGCTTGAGCGACGCCGACGACTAACGCCAGCAGGCACCAGGCCGTCACGTCGTCGGCCGCCGCACAACTGAGCGCCACCGCGCCGAGTTCCGTTTTGTCCAGCTTGCGGTCGGTGAGAATGCGGGCCAACACCGGAAAGGCGGTGATCGACATCGCAACGCCCATGAACAGCGCAAAGCTAGTGAACGGCACCCCCTCGTGCGAGAAAACCGGATACAGCCCCAAGGCGAGCGCGGCGCCAAGCACGAAGGGCACCACGATGCTCGCGTGCGACACCGCCACGGCGGTGTGAGCCCGGCCGGCCAGGCGGGCCGCATTCAATTCCAGTCCGACGAGGAACATGTAGAGAATAACGCCGATCTGCGACACGGCCCGCAGCGCCGCGGGAACTTGCCCGTTCGGGTCGCTGACCGAGGAAGGGATGAGCATATGGAATACATCGGGCGACAGGGCGCCCAACAGCGATGGGCCGAGCATGATCCCTGCGATCACCTCGCCGATGACGGGAGGCTGGCCTAAATACTTGCAGACACGTCCGAGAACAAATCCGACAAATAGGACGGCTGCGAGAGTCGCGATGACGTGCAATACAACGTCTACCTGACCTGGCTGTGGCTGGCCCACGGGGCGTGCATCGGCGGGAGACGCTCCGGCGGTCAAATCACTGCCGAACGCGCGGATCAAAAGGAACAGACCGATGCCGCCAGCGATGAGCGCCAGGTAGCTCACGAGGCCTCGCCAGCGGAATGGACGAGAGACATCCTGGGCAGTGCCTGGGAGCAGGGGGCTCGACATGGGGCCTCCGGATTATTTCCAAGGACTATCCGATGGCTCGTGCGGCCCTCGTGCTTTGCGCAGAAGCCGAACCAGCTCTTTCAACTCGGATGGCGAGAGATGGCCGAGTTGACGCTTGTGGCACTCACGGAGCGGCTCGGTGATCTGTTGAACGAGCGCCAGGCCCGCTTTCGTGATGCCCACCAAGACGGTCCTGCGATCCTCGTCACGGCGTTCGCGAACGATCAGCCCCCGTTGCTCGAGTCGGTCAAGCATGCGCGTGACGTCGGGAGCCCGCGAAACAAGCCGGGCTACCAGGCTCAAGGTCGGCACGAGATCCGGATGGGCGCCACATAACAACCGGAGCAGGTTGTACTGTTGCGCCGTGAGTTCGAACCGAGCGAAAAGCTCGTCCTCCAGCACGCGCAGCCGGTCGTAGGTCCGCCAGAGGGCGAGAAACGCCTCTTGCTGTAGCGAATCGAACCGGGCGGCGGACAAAACGGTTGGCCTGGACATGACCGCCACTATAGACGTCCAAACAATAGATGTCTAGACAACTATCGTCTGGACATCCAGCAGCCCCCTTGCAAACGGTTCGCGGGGCCGAGATCAAAGGGCGACGGGCGATACCGGCGCCGAAATAATCGCATCCCTGTCCTGAATTCCACGGCAGCGAACGTCGGCCGGAGTCGCAGTCCGTATCGGTTGCAACGCGGTTCGCGTGTTGCGCGGCTACGTTACCACGTCGCGGCGGCGCCGAAGAGTCGCTTGAGCAGTCCGATCTGACCGACGTGGACCATCTCGTGCCGCGCGCACCACAACAATGCACCGAAACGCGTGTTGAACAGCGGGTGGGGGTGGTGAGGCGGCTCGTCGAGCAGCGCGTCGTCGAACGTGGGCGCCTCGGCCAGCACCTGCTCATGAACGGCATCGAAGACGGCGCGCAGTTGCTGTGGAGTGGGGTATTGGGTGGCGTCGGCCACCGGCACGGAGCCGCGCCCGAAGATCGTCACGTAACTGGTGGGAATCAACCGTTCGTCGTCGGCCTGGGGGCCGCGCACCTGCACGAGCGCCAGACGATATTGGGCCATGGCCATGTGCCCCACCTGCCAGGCAAGGTGCGTGACTCCTTCGGTCGGCTGGCGAAACCAGTCGGCCGGATCGGCCTCGTCGAGCACGCGCGTGGAGTAGGCACGCACTTCGGAGATCTGTTGTAAGGCCAATTCCAGGCGGTTCATGCGGGTGGCTCCCTGCTCTGGGGGTAATCGGACTGCATTTGGCGCGAACCAGTCGGTCGTCGTGTCCCTCTGGCTGGTTGCCCGCCCCTGCTGCGAGCACGATACTCGAGAGTGTTCACGCTGCAAGTCACGCTGAGGATTTCGTCCATGACAGATACTGCGTCGGTAGGTTCGCCCCCTGTCACTCAAACTTGGGATCCCAGCCTCTACGACCGCCGCCATTCGTTCGTCTATACGATGGTCGCCGACATGCTCAAGCTGCTCGATGCGCAGCCGGGCGAACGCATCATCGATCTGGGGTGTGGTACGGGGGTGCTCACGGCCGACATCGCGAAGACGGGGGCTAGCATCGTGGGCTTGGATCTCTCGGCCGAGATGATCGATCAGGCGAGACGTAACTTTCCCGAGCTGCGCTTCGAGGTGGCCGATGCCGCGGAATTCACCGTCGACGAGCCGGTCGATGCGGTGTTTTCGAATGCGGCACTGCACTGGGTACGCCGTAGCGAGGATGCCGTGCGCGCGGTCGCGCGGGCCTTGCGGCCGGGGGGGCGATTCGTGGCCGAATTCGGCGGGCATGGTTGTGTGCAGCAGATTCTCGAGGCGACCAGCGCCGCGCTCGGTCAACCCACGGCCGAGATTTCGCCCTGGTATTTTCCCACCGTGGGCATCTACGCCCCGCTGCTGGAGCGGCACGGTTTCGAAGTGCGCCATGCGGCGCTTTTCGATCGCCCCACGCCCTTGGAAGATGGCGCACAGGGGCTGCGCAACTGGCTGCGGATGTTTGCCGGTGGGATCTTGTCCGCCCTCGATCAAGATCGCCGCGAAGAGGTCTACGCCGACGTCGAGCAACGACTTCGTCCCAGCCTGTGGAAGACCGATCGCTGGGTGGCAGACTATCGCCGCATTCGCATCGTGGCGAATAAGCTTTAGCGATGCGGTTCCTGCATTCGCACGGCGAGCGAATCGAGTTGGCCTTTCAGTTCAGCCAGTTTGGCGTCGGGCATGGCAGAGATGCCCGGGTCGGTATAGTAGCTATGCGTGGCCGAGGTGGCTGTGAGTCGCTGCGAATGCTGCATCGCATCGACCTGCTGGTAGAGGGCCTCGATCTCGGCCCGCGGATCGTCTGCTTCCTCGTCGTCGGCACGTCCGAGCTGCAGCAGCAACCCCACCACGAGCGCGGCCTGCCCACCCAATGCGATCGGCAGCCCCAGATCCCACAACTCGGGCCGGCTGCCGAATAACGACCACCCGACGAGGATTGCGCCGCACACGAAGGCCCCGATCCCCAAGGCGATCGCCCCCCACGCCAGTTGCGACATGAGCGACATCGGCTGCCGTTTCTTGCCGATCGCCTGCGGCTCGCGCGGACGGCCCGCCGTGCGCAACGCCATGGGCAACGGCTCGAGATGCGCCGTGTGCAGATCGATGGGTTGCGCCGGGTTCGCCAGACGCAAGACATGATGTGCCCGCCCCAAAGGGACGTCGAACTCGAACGGATCGAAAGGAGCGCTCCGCGCGAGCCAGGCATCGCCGAGCAATTCGTCTTCACTGGCGAGCGGAAAGGTGTGTTCTGGCATGTCGGCATCGACGGACGCCGCTTCGGGCAACGCCAGCGCATGGCCGCATCGGACGCAGACCAGGTCTCCGTCGATGCCCGAGGCTATGCCCGGTACGTCTTGCCGACAACTAGGACACCACATCCGAACGCCTGCTTCCCAATCCGACAGCACCCCGATCATGGCGTGGAATTCCAACCTCACGGTGACCCGTTTGGGCCGGCGTTACCGACGCCAAACGTCGCCGCTACGCGAAGTTCAATCCCACACGACAAGCGTAGCGCGCGGTGGCGCTACGGTGTTTCGTCGTCCATGATCGGCCAAAGCGGGTGTCAAACTGTATCGATTCCGCAAAGAGTACGGGCGAATTCCCAGGGCGGGGCAATAAAATGGCGCGAATGCACCGATTGCATAGAGCATGCAGCCGGAAAGCCGACCAGTCTTGGCGGCCCGAGCTTGATATGTATCCCTACAAAGTGGCAGATGGCTCTTCTGAGACCGGTTCGGAGGGGGCCGGCTCATTTTCGCTGTCCGCTTCCGGCGTCGGGGTGGGCTCTTCCGAGGGCTGGGAGTCGGCCGCTGGCGGCTCCTCGGCCGGGGGTGTTGCCGCGGGAGCATCCTCGGTCGGCGCTTCTTCGGCCTGGGGGCTATCGGCCGGAGATTCTTCCCCAGGCTCCGGCTCGTTCGGACTCGCGGGCTCTTCAACCGGCTCTGCCGGTGCGGAAGGATTCTCGGCTGCCGGTTCGGCCGCAGCGGGCATGGTTGCCTCGCTCGAGGCCTCCGGAGTCGGTGCTGCGGACGTCGTATCGGACGCCGGCGGTGGGGCAGGATCCGCGGCCGCACCTTCGCCGGTCGTCGAAGCAAGGGTGAATTCGGGACGGTACCACTCCCCCCGGAGCCAACGCACGAGCACATCGAGTTGCTCTGGGCTGAGCTTGTTCGCCAACGGATTCTCGCGATGGGTGGCGAAGCCGGGCATCCCCCCGTCGACCGCCTCGCGATAGAAGCGCTCGTGCGTCGGGTCGCTGATGAACTCGCTGAGCCAGCCGTACGAACCGTAGCCCGTGAGATCGGGGGCACTGCCCAACTCGCCCGCATCGTGAAAGCGATGGCAGTCAGCGCAACCGACCGTCTCCTTGAGCAGCGTGGCGCCCTCTTCGATCGTGGCGGCGTCGCGCGCGTCGATCGCTTCCTGAGAGGGGAGGTGTGCCTCGGCCGAAAGCGCCGCGACGACTTTCTGGAGATCGGCTTTTTCTTCGTCGCTCATGCTGGGCACGGTGTCGTTTACCCAGCCGACCATGTCCCCTTGTTTGTAGGGAGTGGCGCCGAAGTAGGCCGCCGTACCAATATGCTCGGGAGAGAGCAACCCGGCGATCCACTCGCGCGTGGCGAAGCCGTACAGATTCGAGGCCGTGGGTGCTTCGTCGCCCGCCAGCCCGTGACCGTTCTCGTCGACGTGCGTGTGACACATCACGCAGTGGCGATTGAACAGGAGTGGGCCTTGAATCATCGGGTCTTGTCGCACCAGGGCCAGCGCGCCAGCGGCGCCGATGCCCTCGGGCGCGTGGGTCAAATCACGCACGCGCGTGGCGTTCATTTCTGCCTGTTCGACAGCCGCCAGATAGGTCTCGTCGCCGCGATCTTCGACCATGGCCTGCACCGTGAGCGCGCCGATGCCGATGCCCATCACGATGAGAAAGCCGATGTTGAAGCCGTGCCCCAGTCGCCAGCGTCCCAGGATGGGCATCAGGAAGAGCACGCCCATCACGGCGCCGGGAATTACGATGGCGCCGTAGATTTCGGTCTCGCCGTGGAAGAACTTCAAGAACTGGAACAGGAATAAGAAGTACCACTCGGGTCGCGCGGCGGAATACGGGCTGGCCGGGTCGGCCGGTGCGCCTAGCTCCGCGCCCAGGTAATAACCGGGCGGCGCTCCCGCGGGGCGATCTCCCAACCCCGGCAGAAAGACCAGCCCCAAGACGACGAGCAACACGGCCAGACAGGCCACGGCGTCGCGCATCACCTGCTCGGGCCAGAACGTGTGATCGGGCTTGCGCTCGGGGTCGCGCGCATGAATGCCGTGACGGCGGAAGAGCGCCACATGGAGCACCAGGAAGAAGACGAGCAGTGCCGGCAGCACGCCGGCGTGCAGAGCGAAGAAACGGGTCAGCGTGTGGTGGCCGTACGTGGTGCCGCCGACGACCAGCCGTTGCAGATCGGCGCCGACGACCGGCACGATGCCCATCAGGTTCGTGGCGACGCGGGTGGCCCAGAATCCCTTTTGATCCCAGGGCAACAGGTAGCCGGTGAGCGCGAGCCCCAGCACGATCTGCATCAGGATCAGGCCGAGCCAGAAGTTGATCTCGCGCGGCGCTCGGTAGGCGCCGTCGATCACCACTTGCATCAGGTGGAGTGCCAGCAACACGACCATGGCCTGCGCCATGAAGTGGTGCAGACCGCGCACGAGCCAGCCTCCTTGCATGTCGTATTGGATGTAGGCCACGCTTTCCCAGGCCGTTTGGGCGCTGGGGCTATAGGCCGTCCACAGCACGAAGCCCGTCACCACCTGCATGAAAAAGGCGAAGACCAGCGTGCTGCCCCAGACATAGCGCCAGCGGGCACCGCCGGGAATGTGCTCGTACAGCGCTGCGCCGACGAGGTCGCGATACCCGGTGCGATCGTCGAGCCAATCGAAAAACGCTCTCATCGTGCAACACTTTCGCTACTTGGTGCAGAACGGCAACTTTGCGGGGGACGCCCGTCGACGTGCGCGCCGTGGCGACTCAGGCGTCGGCGATCTTCTCGGGCGTGCCGGCGCGGAAGTTCTTGAACTCGACCCACACCTCTTCCCGGCCCTCGACCATGCGGATTTCGACCGCCAGCGCGTCGAGGTCGCGGGGGCTGGGGCAACGTTCAGGATGGATACGCGTGCCGTTCGGCTCGAAGGAACTGTCGTGGCAAGGGCACTGAAAGTGCGACTCCTTGCTCAGAAAGTCGACGAAGCAGCCGGCATGCGGACAAACGGCGTTCAACGCCTCGACCTGGGCGACGCCCTCTTTCGTGCGCCGCAAGAACACCATGCCCACGGGCTCGTTGACGAACTTGTTCCAGGCATCGACGCGATCGGTAATCACGGGAAACGAACGGGGCACGCCATCGGCGGGCAACTCGTCGAGCGAGGCGATGCGAAGGAAACCACCGGCACTGCCCTGCCGGCGCAGGGGATCGAACAGGACCAGGAGACCGGCCGCAAACGGAAAGACACTGACGATACCCCCCACGATCACGGCCGTGGCCGTGGAGAAGAAGCTGCGGCGATCTTCATCGCCGGCGCGAGCATCGCGCGGCGCGGAGGTCCGGTCGCTCGAGACCATCGGCATTTCTCCTGACGCAAGATCGCGTCGCGGTGCAACGCCTGCTTACCGCGGGCGCATTGCACGTTCGGCGATTGATACGAGGCGGGCAAATGAAAGGTGGGATGGCCGTGCAGGCGGAGGAACGCAACCCTCGACGCGCGAGCGAGTATTACACCGCTCTGCGCACCGCGTCAAGCACTTTGGATTGGGCGATTTCGAACGGACCGTCGACCGTGGCGCCGGCCGCGGCGCGGTGTCCACCCCCGCCGAATTGCTCGGCTACCTGGCTGCAATCCATCGTGCCGCGACTGCGCAGGCTCACCTTGAAGGCGCCGCTGGATTGCTCGACGAGAATCACCGCGGCCTGCGTGCCGGCCACGGTGAGAGTCAAGTTGATGATGTCTTCGGTATCGGAGGGGGCGGCGCCGGTGGCCTGGAAATCTTCGGCCAGCACGGCGGTGTGGATCAAACGTCCGTCGAGCTCCGTCACCGCGCGACTGAGAATGCGCCCGGTAAGCTGCAGCCGCGCGAGCGTGTCCTGCTCGTGCAGGTTGCGATAGATGTCCGCGGGGTTTGCCCCGGCGTCGACCATCGATCCGGCGGTGCGAAACGTATCGCCTCGCGTCGAGCCGAAGCGAAACCAGCCCGTGTCGGTCGCCAGCGCCGCGAAGAGGGGCGTGGAGATCTCCTCGCCAACGGTCACTCCCAGGGCGCGCGCGGCGTCGAACACGAGCCGGCCGGTGGCCTCGGCCTGCGTGTCCTTGAATTCCTCGGCGCCGAGATCGTCGGCGCTCACGTGGTGGTCGAGCACGATCTTGCGGGCCTTGGTCGTGCGAATGACCTCGCCCATGTCGCCGAGCTGCGCCCAGGCGCTTGTGTCGAGAATCATCAGGATGTCGAAACGGTCAACGAGCTCGCCGACTTGCACATCCTTGCCGATCTGCTTGATGCGCCCTGTGGGGTCGAGGAACTTGAGGTTCCGCGGCACACCGTGGCCGTTGACAATCATGACTTCCTTGCCGAGGGCGTCGAGCACGCCCGCCATGCCCAGCTCGCTGCCAAGCGCGTCGGCATCGGGGCGAATGTGACTCGTCAGCAGAAAACGCTGGTTCGCCGCGATACGTTCGACGAAGCGGGGCCAATCAATCGACATCGTGCGTCTCGTCTACCGTGCGTGGCGCGGGTCCGGAATGGCGGCTTGTTGTGCGATGGCGCGGGCCGTTTCGACGTCGCGCGCCAATTGAGCCTGGAGGGCGTCGATCCCGGCAAAGGGCTGAATGTCTCGCAGGCGGCGGAGAAAGTCAACCACGAGCGGCGCGCCGTAGATCTGCCCGGCGAACCCAATCAAGTGTACCTCGACCTTGACGCCCTGCTCGCCGAAGGTGGGATTGGGACCCAAATTGATGGCCGCCGGCCAAGGCGTGCCCTCGACTCGTGCGATGCCGGCGTAGACCCCCTGCCCCGGCAAGAGCGTGTCGATGGCCGAGACGTTGGCCGTGGGAAAGCCGATCTTCGAGCCACGCGCGGCGCCGTGCGTCACCATGCCGCGAATGCGATACGGCCGGGTCAACATGCGGCTGGCCTCGTCGATCTGGCCCGCGGCGATCAGCCCCCGCACGCGCGAGCTGGAGACGTATTCTCCCTCGCTCACGACCGGTTCGACGATGTCGAGGCTCATCCCCGCCGCGTCGCAGTAGCCGCGCAGCACGTCAATCGTGCCGGCGCGGTCGCGACCGAAGCTAAAGTTCGGTCCCTCGACCAGGGCCCGCGCGTCGAGCTTCTCGCGCACGATGCGATCGAAGAACTCGCGCGGTGAGAGCGCGAGTAGGGCCTCGTCCGTGGGATAGGCGAGCATGCCGTCGACGCCCAACTCGACGAGCAACTCGGCCTTGCGGTCGGTCCAGGTCAGTGGGGGGGGCGCTGCGTGCGGTCGCAACAGTCGCACCGGATGTGGGTCGAAGGTAAAGACGATCGCGGGCCCCCCCACGGAACGTGCCGCCGCGAGCAGACGTTCGACGATCCGCGCATGCCCCAGGTGGACGCCATCGAAGTTGCCGATCGCCACCGCGCCAGAACGCAGGTGCGCCGGCAACGCATCAAGATCGCGAATGAGTTTCACGGGGGAGCAACGGCCTCGGCAGGACGAGATGACGATTCGGGTTGTTCGACGGGGAGAATAAGGAGTTGTTCGCGGGAATTGCACATTATCCCGGCCCGGTGCCGCTTGGGCAATTGGCCGTTCGTGCCGGCCCCGACCCTGGTCGGAAGTCCCTTTGTAATCTATTCTTCTAGAGATCCGGGATCACGGCGCGCGACGCACAACGATGGAACCGAAACAATACCTTCTATCGGCCGATATGGCCCCGCGACTGGCGGCCATCGATATCGGCACGAATAGCGTCCGACTCATCATCGCCGAGGCCCTGCGCGGCGGCACTTATCGCATCCTCGACGACGAGAAGCAGACCACGCGCCTGGGACGCAATCTCAGCTCGACGGGCAATCTCGACGCCGAAGCGGTCGAACTGACGCTGCAGGCGCTGCGCCGCATGAAGCAGAT
The DNA here is from genome assembly GCA_019636335.1 of Pirellulales bacterium. Taxonomy (NCBI): domain Bacteria; kingdom Pseudomonadati; phylum Planctomycetota; class Planctomycetia; order Pirellulales; species Pirellulales bacterium. The sequence continues at coordinate 79,582 of JAHBXR010000010.1, read as the reverse complement.
CGCCGACGGCTACCAGGTACACGAGCTGCGCGCCATCGCCACCTGCGCCGTGCGCGAGGCGCAAGACGGCGCCGACTTCTGCCGTCGCGTGAAGGAAGAGGTCGGCATCGATATCGAGGTCGTCAGTGCCCGCAAAGAGGCGCGGCTGGCCTTCTTCGGCGTGTTGCGCGGCTTCGACCTGGCGGGCAAGAACGTGGCCGTCGTCGACATCGGCGGGGGCAGCACCGAGATCGTGCTCGCCTCGGGGCGCGTGATCGAGGCGATCTATACCACCCCGCTCGGCGCCGTGCGACTCACCGAGCTCTATCAGAGCCAGATGCCGATGACAGGCGCGAACTTCAAGGCGCTCATGTCGGGCATCGAGCGCCGCCTGCGCAAAGAGACGGAAGAGCTACTCTTCGCGCCCCATCTGCTGATCGGTTCGGGCGGAACCTTCACGACCCTGGCGGCCATGGTCATGGCTCGCAAGGGACAGGTCGAGCTGCCGATCCAAGGCTATCTGGTGACCCGGGCCGAAGTCCGCCACCTGCTCGATCGGCTGCGCAAGATGCCCGCCAGCCGCCGGCGCCACGTGCCGGGCTTGAGCCCCGATCGCGCCGACATCATCGTGGCGGGCATCGCCGTGATCGATTGCGTGATGGCCCACTTCGAGGTGAACACGTTGCAGGTACACTCCGGCGGCGTGCGCGACGGATTGCTGCTGACGATGGTCGACCAGTCGCTGGGCGAAGTGGTCGCCAGCGCCCCGGATCAGATCGCGGCGATCGAACGTTTTGCGGCTGGCTGTGGCGTCGATCTGCCCCACTTGCAGCATGTGGGCCGTCTGGCCGTGTCGCTCTACCGGCAGATGCAGCCGGTCTACGGTTGGCCGACCGATGACGAACGCCTGCTGTTGGCGGCTGCCCTGCTGCAGGATGTCGGCTACCTGATTAACTACGAGCGGCACCACAAGCATAGTTACCACCTGATTCTCAATAGTGGTCTGCCGGGCTTCAGTCCCGCCGAACTCGAGTTGATCGCGCACGTGGCTCGTTATCACCGCGGGGCGAGGCCCAAACGCAAGCATGCCTCGTTCCAGCAGTTGCCTCGCGTCGATCGCCAACGCGTGCGGCGGCTGGCGGCGATCTTGCGCGTGGCTGGCGGCCTCGACCGCAGCCACACCCAGCAGGTCCGCGACGTCGTGGTCGATGCGTCGAACCAGCAGGAAATCCAGATGCGGGTCGTGGCGGCCGAGCTACCGGAGGTCGATCTCTGGGGGGCCCGCGAACGAACCAGGCTGTTCGAGAAGACGTTCGACGCGGCCCTGCAGTTGGAGTGGGCTCCGTTGGGGACGGAAACGCTCGTGACGGCAAGTTCGAACGAACCTGGCCTTCACAACGGCCATCCTGACAGGGTGGGGGGCCACGCTCGTCCGGGCGCCGCCCTTGACGATTCTCAGGCCGTCCTTTAGCTTTGTAGGCTTGGGCTGTAAGGCTTTACGCCCACAGGTCGCCAGCGTAGCTTCAATCGGCAGAGCACCGCATTCGTAATGCGGGGGTTGGGGGTTCGACTCCCCCCGCTGGCTTTCTTGAAATTGCGTCCGACGACCCCGTGGCGGCAGGCGGCCCAGGCGGGAATCCGCACGGCGCACGCCGCTACACCATCCCACCAGCCAACGGTGCCGACGCCTTCGTCTGGCGCGGTTCGTTTCTGACGAGCGAGGAGCACACGACATGTCCCAAGCGGGGTTGGAGATCGACCTCAAGCAACTGGTTCTGACGCCCGGCGAGTTCGGCAATCGCGAAGTCGATGCCATCAAGCGCGCCATCGGCGAGGACTTTGGCAACTACCGCACGCTGCGCGAGGCCGTCCAAGAACTCGAGGTGAGCGAGAGCCTGTCGCCGGCCGACAAGACGCGATTGGGCGTCTGCCTGGTGTTGATGGGGCGCTACCGTCACGCGGCGCAGGTGCTGCAGCAATCGGACGGCGGCGCGCTGGCCAAGTTCTACCTGGCCAAGGCGGCCGCGGCGCAAGAACAGTACGACGTGGCGCTCGAGAACTACAAGGCCGCCGCGTCGGCCGGATTCGATAAGGATCGCTGCACGCTCGGCATGGTCGAAGCGACGCGCGGCGCCGGGAACGCCACGGGGGCGCTCGAATTGCTCGATAGCCTGTCGGGGCCCGTCGAGCAAACCGCCGAATACCTGTATCAGCGCGGGACGACGGTGGCCGTGTTAGGGGGCAATCCCAGCGAGGTCGTCGCCCTGTACGAGCGTGCGGTCGACTCCGAGCCGACGCATCCCGGGGCCTTGTTCGGCCTGGCGATCGAGAACGATCGTCGCGGCAACGACGACGAGGCGCTGCGGCTGTACGAGCGTTCGACGGCGCAGTTTCCCACGTTCGTGGGTGCGGTGCTCAACCTGGGCATCCTCTACGAAGACCGCAATCAGTTCGATCAGGCGCGCCGCTGCTACCAACGCGTGCTCGACAGCTATCCCGATCACCCGCGTGCCCGGCTGTTCTTCAAGGACGCCGAGGCCTCGGGCGATATGTACTACGACGAAGACGCCCAGCGCAAGCGCGACCGCTTGAGCCAGGTGCTCGGCATCCCAGTGACCGACTTCGAACTCTCGGTCCGCAGCCGCAATTGCCTGCAGAAGATGGGCATCGGCACGTTGGGCGATTTGACGAACTGTACCGAGCAGGAGTTGCTGTCGAGCAAGAACTTCGGCGAGACGTCGCTCGTTGAAATCAAGGAAATGCTCGCCTCGAAGGGGTTGCAACTCGGCCAGTTTGCCGGCGAGCGCCAGCGTCCGGACTGGTCGTTCGAAGCCGATTCGATGAGCGCCGACGAGCAGGCCCTGCTGTCGAAGCCCATCGCCGATCTGAACCTTTCGGTTCGTGCTCGCAAGTGCATGATCCGCTTGGGCATCGGCACGATCTCCGAATTGGTGCGTCACACGGGAGACGAACTGCTCGAGTGCAAAAACTTCGGCGTGACCAGCCTGAACGAGGTCCGCGAGAAGCTCACGCAGCACGGGTTGCGTCTCCGCGGCGACTGATCCGAGGGCCTTTGGGCACGGGAACTCAACGGAGTGAGCCGACCGGCGATAGGCATGTTGACCGCGGCCGTTCTCTTGGCGGTCGCGACGTGGCGTCTGAGCGCTCCGCCCGCGGCGATGACCCGGTTGCGCGATCGCGAAGCCGATTTCGTGGCCTCGACGTTGCCCCCGGTGCGCGTCCGTCTGGGACAGGCCAGCGAGCAGGTCTCGCTGCGCATCGAGGGACCCTACCGAGTGATGGCCCGTGGCGACTGGCGCGTCTTGGCGCAGGGGCCGCGGCTCGAAGAAACGTTCGCGCGCGTCGCTGATGATCGTCTGCACCTGGGCGAGCGCCCCTTTGCCGCACAACAGGTGGATCTGCACGTATTGGCGCCGGGCTCGCTGTGGGTGGAGGGCCGGCGGTATCCGGGCCACTTGCGTCTCGTGCGCGACGGCGAGCAGCGCTTGCTCGTGGTGAACGTCGTCGAGTTGGAGCAGTACGTGGCAGGCGTGGTCGAAGCCGAAATGCCGGCTTCGTTTCCGCTCGAGGCCCGTGCCGCGCAGGCCGTGGCGGCGCGCAGCTTCGTTCTGTGCCAGATGAAGACGTCGGGCGTCGTGAACGAGTTCGACGTCGAGGATGGCACCGGCGCGCAAGTTTATCGGGGGCTGCCAGCCGGGGACGCCACGTTGTCGACGGCCGCGACTCTCTCGGCACAAGAGATTGCCGAACGCACACGCGGCATCGCCTTGACCTATCAGGGGCGTATTTTTTCGACGCATTACTGCGCCACGTGCGGTGGCTCCACCGCCGATGGCCGCGCGGTCTTTGCGGCCGCCGCGCCTCCGCTGGTCAGCGTGCCCTGCGAGTTTTGCCAACAGGCGCCGCGCTATCGCTGGGAAGTCGAGTTGCCGCGGGCGTGGGTCTCCGAGCGGGCCCAGCAGTGGTGCGCGGCGCGGGGACGCAGGTTGGGGCCGCTCGTATCTATCGAGATCGATTCTGCCCCGGCCGGTGGCGTGGCCACCATGCATCTGCGCGGACGCGAGGGAGAAACAGCACTCACGGCACACGAATTCCGTCAGCAACTCGTCGGTGTGGAGCGGCTGCCGAGCGCCGTGTTCGAACTAATCGACGAAGGGGACACGTGGCGCGCACGGGGCCGCGGCTTTGGGCATCGCGTGGGCATGTGCCAGTGGGGGGCCCGGACGCAGGCCCAACTCGGCCGCTCTTGCCAGGAGATTCTGGCGCACTATTACCCGGGCGCGGCCTTGAGCGTCGTCGAGTAGCCGTCGGCATTGTGTTCCGGTTCCTCGGGGAATGAACGCATTGGCGTGGGTGATCCTCGCGCGCGACGACGGTGGGCCTCGTTCAGGCTTTGGACGAGGCCGTGCGGAACACCTCGGGGGCGCGCCGGCGCCATTTCCGCAGAACGCGGTCGTCTGGATTGGGCAAGCAAGTGGGCCGGTTCGAGCGGCGAAACAGGCTTGCGTCGGACGGCATCCCGGAAAACATGAGCCAAAAATTCCACATTACGCGCGCATTCCGCGTTGTAGGCTTATATGTTCTTCGAGAGTTTTCAGGGTGGAGAATCAGGTAGCTACCGTACTGTTAGGAGCAGAGATCCCATGTGGCGAATCACTCCCAAGCATCTCGTCCTGGCCCTGGCCTTTTCGGCCTGTGGGCTCTGGATCGAGACGGCCCACGCCCAGTGGGTCCAGTATCGCGAGGATTCCTCGATCTGGGTGAGTCCGCGGCTCTATCGGCCGTGGGGCACGCTCGATGGAGCCCCGCGTTGGCGTTTCGATGGCTGGTGGCATCAGTACACCGGCAGTTGGGGATATAGCCCCAATCTGCACGGCGAATGGTTCCTGCGGACCGGACCGCCGTACAAGCAATACAGCTTCTCGCAGATCCGAGAAGCGAACCTCGGCGATGGCGTGCTGCGCGAAGTGCTCGATGAGCCCGTCGAAGAGCTGCCGAATGTGATCGATCAGATCGAAACGCCGATGTCTCAGGCTCGTGTGGCGCCCGATGCCCTGGTGTTGAAAGTCCACGTGCCGCAAGATGCCCGCGTCTATATCAACGACGAATTGACGACGAACGAAGGGGCTTTGCGTTACTTCAACTCGATCGGGCTCGAACCGGGCGAGGCCTACGTGTACCGGGTGCGTGCCGAAGTGGTTCGTAACGGCAAGGTCCTTTCCGAGACGAAGGTGGCTCGCATCGGGGCCGGTAAGTCGGCCGATCTCCAGTTCGGACTCATCGGTGGAGAATCGGAGCGAGTCGCCACTCGCCAACGCAGCAACTAAGTAGTAGCAGATTCGATCTGGGGCGTTCGACGCAGGACCTGCGTCGGCAGACCCTTCGATCCGTAGCCCCCGCGCGAAGCCCGAGACTTCGCGCGGGGGTTTTATTTTGCGCCTGGTCCGGAGTCGTTGTACGAGCATTCGCAAGTCTTTGTGACAGGTTCAAGCTGGGTAAGCCGCGCGCGAGTTTGCCGATCGAGAGTGACTTTGCCACGCGGCGCGACCCGATTAACTGCTACAGCCGCTACAACCCGATTAAGTGGAACACGCCACGCTGCGAGGCCGCTTGCGGCGCGTGTGGGCCGGAGCCTTTCACCGGCGAGTCTTCCGCGTGTTCACGAATCGAGGATGGGCGATGATCGAGCCTCAAGGGCACTTGCGATGTACCGGGCGACGTGCCTGGTGGTCGTTGCGGACGGTGGGGGTTGCGCTGCTGTCGATGATGGGTTCGGCGATGGCTCAACAGCCGATCGTCGCTCCCGCGCCGCCGGTTCCCCCCTCGTCGTTCCCGATTTCCTCGGCGCTCGGCAGCGGTATGAACGCGGGGCTGGCCACCTCGCAGGTGGGGCTTTCTTCTCCGACGGGCACGGAGACCGTGCTCAGTTCGGAACCGATCACGCGCGAAGAGGCCATGCTGATCGGCCGGTCGAACGTGATCGATCCGGGCGGACCCGATTTCTGGAACCCCGATCTCGAAAAATCCCGCGCGATGGCCGAACTGTGGCCGTTCGTCACCTGGTACCTGAAGGCTGGTACAGTGACGCCCGTCGGCGGCGGCTTTCTCGAAGATCACATTCGCACGGGCTTCACCATTCAAACGGGTGGGCGCGCGCCGATTTCTGATCCCGATGCGCCGCTCGTCTGGTTTGGTGAAATCGGCGGCACGTACATGGGCAACGACGGCACCGGTAGCGGCGTCATCCGGCCGGGGGCGCTGGTCATTACTCCTCCGTCGGTCAATCTCATTCCGCAGCCGCCGATCATCGAGCTGGAGCCGAATTTCTACAACACCTACCTGGCGTCGATGCGTCGTGGCTCGATCCAAGTGGGGACCGGACTGCAGTTCACCCCGCAGTTCGCCGCGAATCAGGGGTGGCGCAAGCTGCAGTTCAATGGTCGTGGTGGCCTGCGACTGGGGCATGCCCGCATGAAGTATCTCGATACCTATACGCCGGAACTGCTGGCCGATATCGTGGCGGCCGAGGCCCTGGTACCCGGCGCCAGCATCAGCCTGCGTCCGTCGAATGTGTTCGAGCTGGGCGACACTTTCTTCGGGCTCTACACCAGCCTGGGCTTTGCGATCACCTGGGAGGACGTCTGCTGGGGACCATGCTACTTCAGCACCGTCAGCCTCGCCGGCGACCTGGAATATTCGAACGAGTGGATCGACACGGGGGCGTTCAGCCCGACCGACAACAGCCTGGGCACGCTCGTGCCGACGATCAGCCTGAATCTGTGCTGGTAGTGCGCGGTCGAGGGGCGCGAAATAAACTAGCTGTGCGGAGGCTTTCGCCAGCGATCCCGTCCGCCACAGGTGAAAAGCTGCTATCCTGGTAGAACTTGAGCCGCCGCGGCCAGGGGGCCGGGCGGTATCTTCGCACGGGGAATAGCACGTCTTGTCTGCCACGGATCCCTCGCAGCGCGATGCCGCGCTCGCCCAAGTTCGCCAAGAGTACGAGTCGCGCACCGCACGCTGGAACAACCGCGACGCGGGACGCACCGCCCTCGACTCCCAACTGCTCGAGCGGACGCTGACGTCGTACGGCGCGATGCTCGAGCGGAATGGCTTGCGCCCCCTCGGCGAACGCCGCGTCTTGGATGTGGGATCTGGCCGCAACGAGTTTCTGGCGGCCTGTCATGAGCGTTGGGGGCACACGGGTCCCCTGCTCTGCGGCGTCGAATTGATGCCCGATCGTGTCGAGGGTGGACGGCAAGAGTATCCCTACCTGACGCTCGTCTGCGGCTCGGCCGACCGGCTCGAGTTTGCCGATGCGTCGTTCGACCTGGTTCATCAGGGGATGCTGCTGACATCGATTCTCGACGAAGCCCTGCGTCGGGCGATCGTGGCCGAGATGATGCGCGTCGTGCGACCGGGTGGGTACATATTGTGGTACGACTTCGTCTGGAACCCGACGAACCGGCATGCCCGGGGGATCGGCTACCGCGCGCTGTGCAATTACTTTCCTGGTTGGAAGGTCGCCGATCGGCGCCGCGTGACGGTGGTGCCGCCGCTGGCGCGTCTCGTCTCACGCGTCTCGCCGGCACTGGTCGGTGCGTTGGAACGCTGCCGCGTGCTGAACCTGTGGGAAATGGCCCTGCTCGAGAAGCCCCGGTAGGGGCAGGTGGGGGACTTACGCCGCATACCGCTCGAAGATCTCGGCGAACTTCGCGGCGCTCTCATTCCAGTTGAACCGCCGGATGCGCTCGCGCCCCCGTTGCACGTATTCGTCGCGCAGGCGGGGGCTGTGATAGAGCTCGAGCACGGCATCGGCAAACTGATCGGGATTGCGCGGCTCGACCAGGATGCCCGCCTCGCCGACGATCTCGGGAATGGCGGTGGTTTTGGCGGCAATCGTGGGGCAACGGCGGGCCATCGCCTCGAGCGGGGGCAGGCCGAAGCTTTCGAGAATGCTCGTGAAGACGAGACACAACGACCGCCGCAGCAACTCGTCGAGTTGGTCCTGCGAGCAGTAACCGCGCCAAGTGACGCGATCGTCGATGCCCAGTTCGACCGCCAATTGTTGGAAGGGTTCCCAACTGCCGCGCCCGTGTCCGCCGGCGACGTCGAGTCGCCAATTCACTTCGGGCGCTTTGTAGACGAGAAACGCCAGCGTGCGGAGCAAGGTGGGGGTGTCTTTGTGACGGTTGGCGCTTTGGATGGCCATCAAACGCGGCTCGCCGGTGTAACGCTGGTCGATCTCTTCGGCGCGGCGCAAGGCCTGCTCGGAGAGCCCGTTGTAGATCACGTGGTTGCGCGGGGCGGAATCGGGAAATACCCGCTCGGCCTCGCGGCGGATGTACTCGGAGACGAAGACGTTGGCCGCGGCCGAGCGGAGGGCCTTGTTGGCGGCCCATTTCCGCACCATTTCGCCCGGCACGGAACGCGTGACGCCGACCTGGCCCGGCGTGACGAAGCGCCAGAGATCCTGGTGATGCACGATCTGCGGGAACGACACGTTGTGGACGTAGTAGTTGTTCGTCATCAACACGTCTGGCTTGAAGGCGGCCAGTTGCGCGCCGAAGAGCGAATTTTCCCAGAGGAACTGCTTGCGTGCGCCGGCCACGTTGATGGCCTCGACGCGATCGGCGCACTTCGTGTCGGCCACGGCGTTGAGCGTATCTTTCTCGCTCGCCACGACGGTGATATGCAGCTTGCTGCCGATCGTGCGCCAGGCCTCGATCAGCCCGAGCAACACCGTGAGGCCTCCTCCCGGCTTGATCGGCATGGCGTTGATGCAGAGATGCGTAGTCATCGGTAATCGTGGCGAGTCGTGACGGTCTGGTAAGGGGGATCAAAGGCGATGCGTCGAAGTGGCGTTATCCTGCGGCCGCCAGGGGGGCCGGTGCATCCATGAAATTGCGCATCCATAGCTCGAGCGTCAGGAGCTGCCAGATCTGGAAGGCCCAATCCTGGCGACCGGCCTGATGTTCTTGGACGAGGCGCCGCACGGCGGCCGGCTGGAATAATCCTCGGCTCCGCACGACTTCTTCGCTCAGCAGATCGCCGACCATCTCGCGCAATTCGTTGGGCAGCCAATGATCGACCGGCGCGCCAAAGCCTACCTTGCGCTGGCGGAAAATCTCCTGGGGCAGCACGTCCCCCATGGCCTTGCGCAACAGGTATTTGGTGGTCCGGCCGTGCAGCTTGGCCGCCGGCGGCACGTTCCAGGCGACCCATTCGGTCAGCTCGCGATCGAGGAATGGCACGCGCACCTCGACCGAGTTGGCCATGCTCATCTTGTCGTTGTAGGTCAGATTCAAGGTCACCATGAAGACCTTGAGATCGAGGTACAGCATCTGGTTCAGGAAGTCGGCATGTCCCACCTTGGCAAAGTGCCCCAGGTGGCGGCGCCGTGGATCGAAGTCCCCCAACAGGGCCCGCATGCGGTCGTTATACAGCTCCTCTTTGAGATCTTCGGTCATGTACACGCCGTCCATGATGAAGCGATCCTTCGGTGGCAAAGAACCGCTGCGGGCCATCTTTTTCGCCAGACGCACGTAGCGGCGCAACTGCGTTCCACGGAAGCTGGGCAGGGCATCAATGGCCGGCTCGACGACGTACTGGCGCACCGAGGCCGGCAGCGAGCGATAACGCCGCGCCATGTAATGGGCCACGTACTTGCGATAACCGGCGAATACCTCGTCTCCCCCCACGCCCGACAAAAGCACGGTGACGTCGCGTCGCGCTTCGCGATTCACCAGGTAACAGACGAGGATCGCCGGGTCGGCGACAGGCTCGTCCATGTGCCAGATCAGCTTCGGCAGCAGGCTGGCCACGTCGGGTTGGATCTCGATCTGCGTGTGCTGGCAGCCGAAACGCTCGGCCGTACGCCGCGCGACCGAGTCGTCGTCGAAGTTGCTGCCGACGCGGAAACGCTCGGGAAACGACGTCGTGAAAGTGCGGACCGGTTGATTGCTCTTCGACTGCATCACGGCGACGATGCTGCTCGAGTCCATGCCGGCGCTCAGAAAGGCGCCCAGGGGGACGTCGCTGCGCATCTGGCTATGCACGGCCTGGGTGAAACGCTCGCGCAGCTCCATGGCAAGATCGTCTTCGGTGCCGGCGTACCGTTCGCCGTCGGGCGGGAACTCCATGTCCCAGTATTGGGTGAGCTGGAGTCGGCCGTCCTTGTAGATCGCGTAATGGCCGGCCGGTAGCTTGACCACGCCGTCGAACATCGTCAGCGGATCGGGTACCCACAGAAACGACAGGTACTGGTGCAGGGCCGCAAGATTCATCCGCCGCGGCGCGCCGGGCAGTTGCAGGATTGCCTTGGCCTCGGAGGCGAACGCCAGGCGTTCATTCTGCTGGCAGTAGTAGAGCGGTTTGATGCCGAAATGATCGCGGGCGAGAAACAACTGCTGCGAGCGGTCGTCCCAGATGGCCAGGGCGAACATGCCGTTCAGCTTGCGGACCGATTCGGGGCCCTCGTGCTGATAAAGATAAAGCACCGCCTCGGTATCGCTGTTCGAACGGAAGACGTAGCCCGCCGCTTCGAGCTCGGAGCGCAACTGTGGATAGTTGTAGACCTCGCCGTTGTAGACGATCGTGATCGAGCCGTCCGGCGTGCTCATGGGCATGTGGCCGGCGGGGGACAAGTCGAGAATCGACAGTCGCCGCGACCCGAGCCCCACCCAATTGCCGTCGCGCGTGCGCGTTTCCCACAAGCCGCGGTCGTCGGGACCGCGGTGGGATTGAATGTCGGTCATCAGGGCGAGGGTTTGGAGATCGCCCCAATTCACCGCGCCGGCAATTCCACACATAAATCAGATCCGCTCGAAAAAAACTGACGCCATCCGCGGGGCCGGCCGTTCCGGTTGCCCGCACCATCTCTGGCGCTTTCTTCATTCTATCCTAGGGAGCTATCGCGTGAGCCGGCATGCGACGCTCGACGATCGAGGCATACAGTCGCTCGTGGCGCTCGGCGATCTCGCGCGAGTCGAGCTGTGTCGTGACGAACTGGTAAGCAAGCTCCCCCGTGGTCTGGCGCCAGTCGGGGTCCCGGGCCGCCGCGAGCAGCTTCTCGGCGAGATCGGCCTCGTCGAATCGGGCCACGAGACCTAGTTGCCGGTCGCGCACCAGGTCGGCAATGCCGCACCCTTCGCACACGACCACCGGCCGCCGGCAGGCCCAGGCCTCGCACAGGACGTTCGGGAAAAGGTCGTAGCGGCTCGGCAGCACGAGCAGGTCGGAATCGACCAGGGCTTGTAGCTTATCGCGGTCGCGCAGGTGTCCGACAAAACGAATGTTGTCGGCAAGACCATGCCGCGCGACCTGTGCTTCGATCTCGCGTTGGACGCCGTCGTCGCTGCCTGCCAGGCAGACGCACAACTCGGGCAGCTCTCGCACGGCGCGTGCCACCGCCGGTACGAGCAGGTCGAGTCCCTTGATGGGGTGGAAGCGGCCGAGAAACAGGGCCATGGGGCGATCGCCCAGTCCATGCTGGGCGCGAAAGGCGCCGCGCTCGGGCAGGTCGGCGAAGGATGTGGGGTCGATGCCGAGCGGGATCGTCTCGATGCGCTCGTCAGCAACGCCCAGCGCCACGAATTGTTTCTTCTCGAATTCGTTGAACGGCAGGCACTTCGTGGCGTGGTGCAGAATCGAGCGTCCCAAGACGGCGTCGTAGAGACGCTTGTAACGGCGGTTGCCCTGCTCGTACGTCAGCGAACCTCGGCCAGTGATGACATAGGGGACACCGGCCTTACGGGCGATGCGCGCGGCGGCCGTCGTTTGCAGCGAACGGAAGCCGTAGAGGTGGACGACGTCGAAGTTGCCGATCTCGCGCCGTAGCGTTTCGTTCAACTCGGGCGAGAGTACGAAGGTCCGCGACGACCAGCCGCGACGAAAATAGTGTACTTTCACTCCGTCGAGATTTTGCACCTCGGTCTGCGGGAAGAGGTTCTGGTCGTAGCTGAAGAAGGTGGTGGTGTAGACCGAGACCTCGTGCCCCTTTTGTGCCAGGATCGACGCCAGATAGCGCAGCTCGGCCGGCGCACCGCAGGCAGGCACGTAGCTCAGGCAAACGTAGAGAATCTTCATGCGCTGCCGAACTTCAAGGAGGCGAACACCAACGGGATCGGGACGCGCGGCGCCAACGGGCCGCTCGGGTGCGAAGTGGCTTGAAGGGGTGAGCGAACTGGCTCATGCGTGCGAAAAGAGACCGGAGAGGAGAAAAGGCCGGTCTCGCGTGTTTCGCCCGTGCATCCCCCCTTGCGGCTGCTCGGATTCCGACCATTGCCAGTATAGGTAGGCAACCGGCGAGCCGTCAAAGCGCCGCGGCAGGGTTGTGGTCGGATAACTCCTTGCCAGAGCGTTGGTTACGCCGGCAGAGGGGCACCGCAGCGAATTGGTACGAGAAAAAAATGAGGCTGCTGGGACTTGAACCCAGGACCTACGGATTAAAAGTCCGTTGCTCTACCGACTGAGCTACAGCCTCTGGTGGCGGATGGGGAATGCGAAAGCCTGGGGCGACCGCATGCGAGCCTCATTCTAGAGGGACGGGCGGCAGGCGAAAGCCCCGGGCGCATTTTCGCGCCGCCTTAGACAAGAGCCCGTTTCAGGACAAGAACCAGTTTCGAGCGGCAAGGTTCGCCCCGTCGGTAGCGGCGAGCTCGGCCCTTCGTTGGCGAGGCCTATTGTCCCCCGTCGGCCTTCGTGGCATCCTCGTACCACTATGAAAGTGATTCAGGCGATTGTGCTGCTCGTCGCGACGGGAGGGGCGGTGGCACCGATGGCGGCCGCCCCGGTTTCCCATCCCAACATTGTCCTGGTGCTTGCCGACGATCTCGGCGGTACCGATCTGGGCTGTTACGGGCGTAACGACCATCGCACTCCCCATCTCGACCAGTTGGCGAACGAGGGAATGCGCTTCACGTGCGCCTACACGGCGCAGTCGATTTGCTCGCCGTCACGCGCGGCGCTGATGAGCGGCAAGTGCCCGGCGCGGCTGCATTTGACGAATTTTCTGCCGGGGCGGGCCGATGCCCTCTCGCAACGGCTGCTGCAGCCGCGCATCGAGGGACAGTTGCCCCTCGAGGAAGTAACCCTGGCCGAATTGCTCCAGCGGCGTGGGTATGCGACGGGGCTCTTCGGCAAGTGGCACCTTGGCGGGCCCGGCTTCGGGCCGCTCGAGCAGGGTTTCGACGTGGCGGTTGAACCAAAGGCCGCCTCGGAGGCGACGCTCGCCACGGGGGGCAAATCGGAATACGCCATCACCGCGGCGGCCGAACAGTTCATCGCGGACCACCGCGACGAGCCCTTCTTCTGCTACGTGCCGCATCATTGTCCGCACATTCCGCTGGCGGCGGCGCCGGAACTGATCGAAAAGAATCGGGATGCGTTCCATCCCGTCTACGCGGCGATGGTCGAAACGCTCGACGCCACCGTTGGGCGACTCATGAAGAAGGTCGACGAGCTCGGCCTGACCGAGCAGACCATCTTCATTTTCACGAGCGACAACGGTGGGCTCCACGTGCTCGAGTTTCCCGGCACGCCGGCCACGTACAGCCGTCCGTATCGGGCGGGCAAGGGATACTTGTACGAAGGAGGGCTGCGCGAGCCCTTGCTGGTGCGCTGGCCGGGGGTCGTCAAACCGGAGAGCGTCTGCGAGACCCCCGTCGTGTTGAGCGACCTCGTGCCGACGCTGCTCGAAGCGGCGGGAGGGGACGTGGCGGCGGAAGTCGGACCACTCGATGGGGTGAGCATCCTGCCCCTGCTGCGGGGCGAGACGATGCCTGAACGCACGCTGTACTGGCATTTTCCAAACTACACGAATCAAGGGGGCCGGCCCGCGGGCGCGATTCGCCAGGGCGATTGGAAGCTCGTCGAGCAGTTCGAGGATGGCAGCGTCGAGTTGTACGATCTGGCGGGGGACGTGGGAGAGGCGAAGAATCTCGCCTCGGCGGAGCCCGCGCGTGCCGAAGCGTTGCTGGGCAAGCTGCGTGCTTGGCGGGCCAGTGTCGGCGCGCAGATGCCGATGCCCAATCCGGACTTCGATGCGGCCCTGCATCGACGGCTCTATATCGAGCAAGATCCCTCGAAGCTGGTTGCCGAGGCAACGGCCGCCGAAACCGAACCGGCGTGGAAGGAATGGCGCGCCGCCATGAACGCCGCCGTCAAAGGTCGCAAGGCCAGTGTCACGCCATCGCAGGGAGATATCCGGCTGCGGGCCGCCGATGCTCGCGTGCATGCCAAGACGATGCGCTACGAACCGCAGCCGAACAAGAACGTGTTGGGCTATTGGACGAATGTCGACGATTGGGCCGACTGGGAATTCGATGTTCCCGCGGCAGGCGTCTATGAAGTCGAGGTGCAGCAAGGTTGCGGCGCCGGCAGCGGTGGAGCGGTGGTGAACGTCGAAGTAGGGGGCAAGACGCTCCCCTTCACCGTGCAGGAAACGGGCCATTTTCAACACATGATCCAGCGCGAGATCGGCACGGTGGAGCTGGCTGCCGGCAAGCAGACGCTGGCCGTACGGCCGCGGTCGAAGCCTGGCGTGGCGGTGATGGACTTGCGGCGCATCGTCTTGCGCCTCGTACCGTAGGAGTGGAAAACGAACATGGACGTTCCGTCCGAATCAGGCGAAATCGGCTCGACAGCAGGGGCTGCGAAGAAGTATTGGCCCGCGCTGCTGGCGACGGAAGATCTCTGGTCGATCTGGTTGGGTTGGATCGTTCTGCTGGCGGCGCTCGCGGCCGTGTGGCTGGCGCGTCCGGCGGATCAGCCGCAGCGTCTGGCCGATTTCGCGCGGTTGCAAGATCGCCTCGAAACGCTTGAACGTGATCCGGCCGCCGAGGCCGAAGAAGTGAAGGCTTTGCGCCACGACGTGTCGCGTTTGAACCAACAGATGGCCACGAACCCGTTCGATCGGTGGTTCGCGAACCTGTCGTCGTGGGACGACAATCCGCTCGATGCCTTTGTCGGCAAAGGGGGCACGAGCCTGCTGCCGGGGTTGCTCGCCGTGTTCGTCGTGTCGCTCGTGCTCTTTGGGGGTGGCGTCGCGGGCATGGGGACGCCGGCGCGCGGCTTTCCGCTGGCGTTTGCGTGCGTGTTTCTGCTGGCGGTCGGCGCGTATGTGCTGGCTGGACAGAAGGTCGTCAAGCACTACAACCTCGAGTACGCGCTGTGGGCGCTCGTGGTGGGGCTGGTCATCAGCAATACGCTCGGCACGCCACGTTTCCTGCTACCTGCCCTGCGGACGGAGTTCTACATCAAGACGGGGCTCGTCCTGCTGGGGGCCGAGATCCTTTTTCATCGCCTGCTGACGCTGGGCCTGCCCGGCGTCTTCATCGCCTGGGGCGTCACGCCGGTCGTGTTGATTTCCACCTATCTGTTCGGGCAACACGTGCTGCGGATTCCCTCGCGGTCGTTGAACATGGTGATCAGCGCCGATATGTCGGTCTGCGGCGTGTCGGCCGCCATTGCCACGGCGGCGGCCTGCCGTGCGAAGAAGGAGGAACTGTCGCTGGCGATAGGCCTGTCGCTGGTGTTTACCGTGGCGATGATGGTCATCATGCCGGCGGTGATCGTGCGGATGGGGATCGGTCCCGTGCTGGGCGGAGCGTGGATCGGCGGGACGATCGATTCGACCGGCGCCGTGGCGGCGGCGGGAGGGATGCTCGGCGAGTCCGCGCTGGCGGTGGCGGCCACGGTCAAAATGATTCAGAACATTCTGATTGGGGCGATCGCCTTTGGCGTCTCGGTCTACTGGGTGACGCGTGTCGAACGCGATGCCGATGGAACGCGGCCCAGCCTGTTCGAGATTTGGTACCGCTTTCCGAAGTTCATTCTGGGATTCGTGGCGGCCTCGATTGTGTTTACTTTCGTGGGCAACAGTGGCGTCGAGGGGGATGCCATCGCCGAGGCGGCGACGAGCACCTCAAAGACGTTTCGCAACTGGTTCTTCTGTCTGGCGTTCGTGAGCATCGGCCTGGAAACGAGCTTCCGCGAGTTGAGCAAGTTTCTGGTCGGCGGCAAGCCGCTGATTCTTTATGTCTGCGGGCAGACCTTGAATCTGATTCTCACGCTGTTCATGGCGTGGCTTATGTTCGAAAAGGTCTTTCCCGATGCCGCCAGCGCCCTGGGGCAATAGCCGAGCACGCCGCGTCACCTCGTTTGCTGGAGTGGTGGCGTTGGCGGCACTGGTTTGGTTGGTCGTGCTGCCGACGCTCGGCAACGTGCCGAGCGTGCGCGCCTACATCGAGTACAACGAGCGCGCGGGGATCGATCCCAGCGCGAAGTTCTATTCCGAATTGCCGGCCATGCGGCAGTTCATCGATCGCGCCACGGCGGCGCAACGGCGCCTGCCGAAGTAGAAGAGCCCTGTGGCCTGGTCGCTTGGTTGAGTCTCGCTCATGACCCCGCTTGCGAAACGGGCATGGCAGCCCGTGTCGTGGCCGGTATGCGCGAAAACAGCCCGCGATTACCTGGCCGCCGGTTTCGGCCGCGCGAGGCTTGGCTGGCAGAAGCAGGAGGAGGTGATCTCGACGTCGGCGTCGATCCAGGTGGCGCGAAAGCGCACGTCGATCTCGGCTGCTTCTTCGTGCTGGCCTTGTTCGCTCAGGCTTTGCGCCAGTCCGAAGAGGGCCCAGCCATTGTCGGGGTAGCGCTTCAGGTCGGCGCGATAAACTGCTTCGGCCTCGGCCGCGCGACCTTCCTTGAGCAGGGTCGCCCCCAGGGCGTGGCGCACCGGGTGAATCCAACTCGGGGGCTCGTCGTAGCGCAGTTGATCCTCGAGTTCGATGGCCTCGCGCAACTCGGCAAGTCCCTCTTCGACGTTTCCTTCGCGGTAGAGGATCTCGCCGGCGAGCAGGTGCTGGGCGATCGAGGCGACGTGCGTGCCAAGATTGTTGCCGATGGTCGACTCGGCCGGAATCTTCTGCTGCGCGGCGAGAAAGGCCTGCTGCTCGGCGCGGGCCAACTCGGTTTCTCCGCGGGCCGCGCGAGCCACGCCGCGCGACGCGTGGTAGAGCGCCCGCGACAGGGGCAGGTTTTCGGCCGGCTCGGGCGCGGCGAGCACTTCATCCCAGCGACCGAAACGGATCATCAGTTCCACCGGCATGGCCAGGAAACCGTCGGCGATCAACGGGCTCTCGGCGACCCATTCCGGTGGAATGCCGTCGGCCATTTCCTGGATGGCGGAGAGGGCCAGTTTGCTCTGACCGCGCATCGTGGCGGCAAAGGCGAGCATGTGATGATTGTGCGCCATGTAGACGTGGTAGAAGCCCTGCTTGCCGGCGAGCCGGCGGTAGTGGCGGTCGGCCTCGATGGCCCGCTGGTTCGACGTGACGGCCAGGTCCCAGTTGCCGAGCCGCACGTCGATGTGCGACGGCATATGGACCAGGTGGCCCAGCCCGGGCGCGACCGTGCGCAGACGATTGGCCACGTCGGCCGCACGCTCGGGCGAGGGGGACGCCTCGACCGCGTGGATATACAGGTGCAAGGCCAGCGGATGGTGGGGCGACAGCTCGAGCACGCGTTCCAACAGGGCGACCGTTTCGTCCGTGCCCGGCTGGGCTTCGCCCTCGGGAGTCCATTGATCCCAGGGACGCAGGTCCATGATCGCTTCGGCACAAAACGCACCGACGTCGGGGTCCTGCGGAAACTGCCGCCAAACTTCGCGCAGGGCAGCGGCATACGCCTCGTCGAGCGGACGACGATCTTCGGGGGGCGTGGCGGCATAGCGCTTGCCGAGCGCCGCGATCAGCGCGCGTTCGACGGGCGTGCCTTGAGGTGAGTAGCGATTCGCCTCCTGCCAAGCCTTCCAGGCTGCGGCCGATCGCTCGGGAGGCATGGCAGGGTTATTGATGTGCGGTCCGTTGGCAAGCGCCACGCCCCACCAGGCCATGGCACACCGCGGATCGTGCTCGAGCGCGGCTTCGAACGAGCGTATGGCCTCGTCGTGATTGAAGGCATGGAGGAAGGCGAGCCCCTCGTCGAAATAATCTTGCGCTTCGGCAGACGTGGTCGTGATGGGGCGCGTGTGTGGGCCGAGTCCCGGAAAATGCGGCTGTCCCTTTTCACCGGCGCTAGCCGAACCCGCGGTCAGCATCAGCAGCAACAGTCCCCACGGTCGAGCATGCCCTGGCATCGTTTTCCTACGCTTTCTCGTCAGAACCAGCAAAACATTACGGCTACCAGAAAACCACATGGGCTTCGCCCCTGCAATGGTGCGGAAATATGGCCCGATTGGGTCGTAACGGCACAAGGGAGGGCGGGGTGCTAGCGGTTGCCGCGACGCGCAAACGTCTGCTGCCATCGACTTCTGGCGGGCATGTGCTATAATCCACGCATCTGAGATCCGCGATGCGTCTTTGTCCGACCATTGGATTTCTGCCAGGTACCAATGGTTTCTTGAAGGACGCATGGAGCGTCTAGCGCATTTGGTCCTGGGACTCTCCCACGAGACCGTTCTGATGAAGTTTGAAGAGCTTGGGCTCTCTGAGCCCATTCTGCGCGCCGTGTCAGCCGCAGGTTACGTCACCCCCACGCCGATTCAGGCGCAGTCGATCGTGCCGGCCCTGCAGGGCCGCGATCTGCTGGGCTGTGCCCAGACGGGCACGGGCAAGACGGCCGCCTTCGCGCTGCCGATGATCCATCGCCTGACGGCCGCTGGCAATCCGCCAAAAGGACGGGGCCGCCGCATCCGCGCGCTGGTGCTTTCGCCCACGCGCGAGCTGGCCTTTCAAATCGGCGAGAGCTTTCGCACCTTCGCGCGGCATACCACGCTGCGCGAGACCGTAATCGTGGGAGGGGTGAACCAGAATCCGCAAACCCGCGCCCTGCGTAACGGCGTGGATATCGTCGTGGCCACCCCGGGGCGATTGCTCGACCTGATGAATCAGGGATTCGTCGATCTTTCGCACCTCGAGATCGTTGTGCTCGACGAGGCCGACCAGATGCTCGACATGGGCTTTCTGCCCGACGTCCGTCGCATCATGGCCCAGGTGCCCAACGAGCGGCAGACGCTGTTCTATTCGGCGACCATGCCGGACGACATCCGCAAGCTGGCCGACGCGATCTTGCACGATCCCGTCCGGGTGCGCGTGGCCCCGGTCAAGGAGACGACCGACCTGATCACGCAATCGGTCTACCTGGTGCCGAAGCCTCACAAGCCTCAGTTGCTGGCACACCTGCTGCACGCGCAGCCCATGTCGCGGGTGTTGATCTTCACGCGCACCAAGCACGGCGCCGACCGCGTCGTGCGGCAGTTGAGCAAGGTGCGCGTCCGGGCCGAGGCCATCCACGGCAACAAGTCGCAGGCGGCGCGTCAGCGCACGCTGGCCAACTTCAAGGCTAACTTGACCTCGGTGCTCGTGGCGACCGACATCGCGGCACGAGGGATCGATGTGGATGGTATCTCGCACGTGGTGAACTACGACTTGCCCGAGCAGCCGGAGACGTACGTCCATCGCATTGGACGCACGGGCCGTGCCGGGGCGACCGGTTTCGCCATCGCCTTCTGCGACCGTGAAGAACGCGGCTATCTGCAGGCGATCGAGCAGCAGATTCGCCAGCGCATCGACGTGGCGACCGACCATCCCGAGTACAAGCCGGTCGAGCGGCACGAAGAAGCCCCGCGCGAGGATCGCCGCCCGGCGGGTCCGCCCAAGCGAGCGAAGGTTAAGAAGCCGTTTGCCAAGAAGCGTACCGACGCGGCCCCGTCAGCCGAAGGTACGGGCCCCCGCCCAGCGTGGCAAGGCACCAAGAAACGCAAACGCCGCCCCGGTAAGCGCGAGCGCCGAGCACTATCGGCGCTCTAGAAAGGCGCGTCAGCCAATGGTCACGAAAACGCATGGCTGGCAAGAAAGTTAGAGCGGTAACCTGCCTGACGCCAGGGTAACTCGTCATACTCCTACCGGCTTACCGATCGCGCCAGATCTTGATCGCAACCAGCACAACGATCGCCACGGTGCTGACGGTCGCGTACGATCGCCACGACCACCCGCGAACGTCGATGATTGAGAGCAGACTCCACCCTAAGCTCGGAAAGAGTTGGAAAAGAAGCGTCAGCAGGCTGACGAGCAATAAGGCCCCTAGCCAAGGCGATCCTTCTGTTTGTTCGGCGGCCATTGGTGTACCTCACGTGGGCTGACCTGCGATAACGGACGTGCGCCGCCACAGCGCCCACCACGCCAGAACGAGGGGGAGCGCGACCACGGCAAACTGAGCCAAGAGTTGCCACCATGTGAAGCGCCGGAGTTCGTCTTGCAGCCGAAGACGCAAGGGCACCGTGCCCGGTGCCCAGGTTGCGGACTCGCCGCGGCGCTGCGCGAGGAGCCAATCGAGCAGATGATAGTCGCGGAAGGCGAGGGTCCAGCAATCGTGGCTCACCGTATTGACCTCGGTTAAATCGACGCTGCCATTCAGGCGCGCAAGCTCGTCAACCGTGCGGCGCACGCCGGTCGGTGGAGTCCAGGCGTCGTCGCGCGAATGGAACGCCCAGATCGGCAGGTGGATGAGCCGATCCAGACCGTCACTCACGCTTCCTTCCGACGCCAACGGCGCTACGGCGGCAAACAAGTCGGGATAGCGCTTGGCGAACTCCCAACACGCGGTGCCCCCCAACGATAGTCCCGTCAAGTAGATGCGATTTTTATCGATCCGGCGTTCCGCCAGCAAACTCTGCACGACCTTGTAGTGCATGGCCAGCATGTCGTCGGAGGCAGGCTCGCCAAGTACCGACACTTGGTGGAACCAAAGCCCATTCACGCATGGGCATTGCACTGCCAACAAGTAGAACGGAAAGCGGCGGCGATCTCGCGGCGCATTGAACACGAGTTGGTCGAGCCACCGTAGTTGGCTCACATTTGTTTCGCCGCAATCACCGTACCCGTGTAGCCACACAATCAGCGGGAACTGTTCATCCAAGTTGTCTTCGGGAATGAACAACCGGTAGCGTACCACGCCACCTTCGAGCGGCCCGCTATCGACGCGAAATTCCAGATCCTCAAACAACGAGAGAAAATCTAGATCGGATGTCCCCAGCGTGAGCGCGCCAACCAGTATTGCCAACGTGGGAACGCTCACGGGCTTTGCTCCGCGTTATCTTCCTTGGCGGGCGTCATCCAGCGCAGAATGACGCGCGGGTCGATCGCTTCGCTGACCGCTTCGACGCGCCCATCCGCGAATACCAGGTTGGCGCAGCCGGGATGGAAGCTATAGAGCCCGCGCGTGTTGTCGGCTTGGATCAATGTCGCCGTGCCTGCGTCGGACCCTTGCAAGAAGAGAACGCTTCGGGGGTCTGCCCAGGGAGCCTCCGCTGGCTCGGAGCCCTCATCCCGCCATCCGGCGACCCACCGTTGCGGGCGGCCCGCTACCTCGATCACCATGAACGTGTTCGAAAGGCCGTCGGTGATTTGTCCGGCGGAGAGTCCACTCGAAAACGTCGTCTTTTTCGTCGAGCCCAACACTTGAAGCAGCTTGGTGAACACATGCGCAGGTTCATCATTGAACAAGGGAAACATGCTGGCCAACCCCAAGTCGAACGACGGCGTGATGGGGTAGTCCAACTTCGAGTAGCCGAGGTTGAGCGCCAGCGTGCGTTCGGCCCCCCATGCCACCGTGTAATCGGAGAAGCCGCCGCGATAGCTGCCGGCGTACTTCTTGTCGAGAAAGTCCCACATGGGCTGTAGCATGGCGTCGCTGTAGGGGCCGGGCACGATATGGGGCACCGCCAGCGACGGCACGAACGAGGTGGGCTCGAAGTGATCGCGCGTCGGCGCCGAGGGGCATATGGCTACCGCCGGCGTGCGGCTCACAACCGGCTCGTTTTCCTTGGCGAAGAACGACGCCGAGTGCATCGTGGGCGCGCCGGCGTCCGCCTCGAGGTAAGGCAGCAAATCGGCCATGTAGTCGTAGACGACCCATTCCGAATTGCTCCCCAGCGGACCCTGCACCTCGACCGTAATCGCCGAGGGGAACCGCGTTCTCGCCGCCTCGAAATTCAACAGGCCCACCCCATACTGCCGCAGGTTGTTCTGGCACTGCGTGCGCCGCGCTGCCTCGCGAGTACCTTGCACGGCGGGAATCAGCAACGCAATCAACAGCGAGATGATCGCCACCGCGATCAGCACTTCAATCAACGTCATGGCCGGGCGGCGATGCATGGCGACTCCTCAAGGTGCGGGACGCGGCCGAAATTTTCGCCGCAAGATGACCGCCAAAACGGTACCCACCACCAGCAAGTTGATGCCAATGAGCAGCAACTTCCAGGGCGAGGGAGGCCCTTGCACGTTGATCCCCGGACAATCGGGCAGTCCGAGCGACGGCAGATAAAAGTCAGAGGACGGAATTGGGGCGTTTGACAATGCGGAAAAATCCACCGTGTTGGTCAGGTAGCCCGAGCCATCCTTGAGGTGCCATGCAATTCTGGAAATATTGGCCTCCTCGGCCGCGCCGTCGGAATAGGTGACCTCCATATCGGACGATACGGACTGGCCATCGCGCCGAACGTATTGTGATTCGCTGCGGACCACTCGCCAGTGGGCGTCTGGATCGAGCAGCAACGTGGCTGTTGTCGGGCCGGGGTGCTGCTCGGCAGCCAGGCCGATGGGATTGAACTGACACTTCACCTGCACCAGCTCGCGGCCTTCATGAGGCACCGAAGTGCATTTGAGAATCTTGAACCCTTCGCTTTGCACGATCTCCTGCAGCGTTCGGACATCGGACTCGATACCGAACGAACTTCGCACCAAGTTGATACCAGCAAACAGGATGATGTTCTCGATATCATCTCTCGTCTTTCCATTGCCGCACTCGGTGATATAGTAGTCCCCTCCTTGAACTGTCTGGGCTGCCTTGAACGCATAGTCTGGGTTCATGCCATGCACGCGCCGCGATTCCCATTTCCCCGACTCGTCCCAAAAATCTGTCACTACCTTTTTTGCATCGGGGGAGATGTGGAATTCCACAACTACCTTTATAGGGCGGTGTTTGCTGCTATTTCCTTTGTTGGGGATCGTATCGGACACCTCGACAAATGAGCCTGACAGCCGGCTTATCTTGCCTTCGAGCGCCTGCCATCCAAGCGGCGCCTCTGATTTAAAACTCGCCTCCAGAGCGTCTTGGCCGCTAGCGACACCGGCGAACGAAACCATCAGTAGAAATGTAGACTCACGTAATAGGATCATGACTTGCAGCCATTCACATTGTTGGTGTACGCATTGGAGACTCTTCGACCTTGTTTGCCGTGCGCGCAGCCAATGAGCCACAGTTTTTTTCGGACGTGCATTTACGCGCCATGGATTTCTATTGGTGCCCTCGGCTCATTGACTGCGCGGACCGGAGTTCAGGCGTAGTCATTCGCTGGACGACGGCGCGGCACTACAGATAGCACTGCTGCACGCCACCGCTTTTATTGCATGTACAGTTGTCGCATTGGCAATTCCCCGTGCATTTCGCATTGTTTTGCGTGCAACAAGGATCACAGGCTGCACTGCTGCACGGTCTAAGGATGTCTTCTTGCGCAATAGCGAGTGAAGACGTGAAGGATGCGCAGATCAGGAGTAAGCCGCACACCTGGAAGGATAGCGAAGCCAATCGGATCGTCGAGTACATCATCTCAATCTCCAATCAAAGGAAAAAGTGGGAAACAAACGGAAACGACAATTGCCGTTTTTAAACGTGATCCGTACTGCTGCCTTACTTCTCGAGTCAACGTCCACGTCAATCCTCCTGGCTTGGGAGGAGCGGGATCACCACGTTCACCGGGACTCTGGGCTGTACCGCATCGTCGGTCAAGAATTCGACGGAGGCCGTTCGTTCTTCGGATCCCGCTTTGCCCTCCACCACCAATGTCACCCGTTCGTGCGGGCGGATTACCAGTGGCAATCCAACGATGCGCACACAAAGGCACGGGTTGTTGTAGCCCACGATCCGAATCGCTTCATCCGAGAAATTGGCGATCTCGATGGTTCCCGACGCCTGGCGCGTTGCCGTGTCGCCGTTCCATTGAATCGGACCCGTTGCGGCTGCAAACAGGCGATCTCCGCGCAAGTAGGCGAGACCTGCGCGCATGGAGCCAGTTTTTTGCGCGGCCCAGAGGCACACGCCGGCGACCAATGAGATCGCGACGAGGGACGGTATGCCTAGGAGCTTAAGCATATATAGACTGTCGCGCGACGCGCGAGCCGCGTCACCGACGGCGGCGCTGTCCTGTAATGTGCCCACCGTATGATGAGCGTCCTTCAGAATGATGTCGGAGCCAGTCATCGTGTTATATCCTCACCAAGGGGCAAGCTTCTCGTGTTCAATTAATGAAGCGGATCGCGTGTTACTGAAAAAATACGACGGGATATCGCGACGAGCGCGATCAAGACGCGTCATCATGGGGTGTCCCGTTTCACGCTCCACACTTCGTGGGTCGCTGTTCGTTACGAGGAATGCGAACCATGCGCCGTTCGCGATCGAAATCGCGAGCATAGCAATGATCGGACGTCGCGATCGCAATCCCCACGTTTGCCCTCGAAAGCAATCTGTGCCGCGAGTGATACGCCACCCCAACGCTCCAACAGCGATCAAGTCCACAAGAAACATGGACCATGGGGAGACGCGAGCAGTCCCGAAGCATCCGCACGACTGCCGCCCCAAGAGACCCTCGGCAAAGGCCACGCATTGAAAGGCACAGAAGGATGCGAAGCACGCGGCCAGCGCCGTATCAAGATACACGCCTGAGATAAGCCACAATGCCAAGAGCAACTCGAACTCAATCGTGGCTAGCATGAACCACGGCGATGAGAAAAGAGTTGCGCTGGCCTCGATCTCGTTCGTCAGCAGAAGATGGTGTGCCTTGAATCCGGCAGCCACCAGTAAAATGGCAGTCATGCTGGCTCGCACGATGTCGAAACGCGCGAGAGCGCGGAAGTGCGCGATCATGATACTACATGTCAACAAATGCGTCGGAGGTGTTTTTCGTTTTCAGTTCGTAAATCCAGAACGAGTAGCCCGCGCGCGCCACAGGTGAGTGCGCGCGAAGTGTGCCAAGATCAAGCTCGGAAGCACGCTGGAAGTCCCCCATGCCGTCAGGGGTGAAGAGATCCGCACCCTTCAAAAAGTTTACGTCGATGGCATACCAGCCCGGCTGCTGGCCGTTACCTTGCGCATTCTTGACAGTGACAGAGGATCCCGACACTTCTTTCAGAGCGAATGGTGGAAGGCGGACGTGCATACCCAACTGTCGTGGGTTAATGCGTGTGGACGCGGCCAAATAGAACGGCCGTGCCTCGGGGTGCGCGTCGTGCCACTCCTTCAAGTACAGCAGGTCTTGCCCCCAGGCGATGCTGCTATCGAGCAGGTGTTCGTGACCATGTTCCGGGCCACCCACTAGCTCGTTAAAATACGAGAGGCTGTGCGGGTAGTACCACAAGCTAGACGCCACCGACCAGGCGAGCGCCACGACCGACATACCGACCAAGAGTGGCCGCCGCGCGGCTTGAACAAATGGCAAGGGTTCGCTCCACCGCTGCCCACTGCTCACTGTCCGCTGGCCACCGGCGAAGGCAAAGGGCTTGCTGGCCCAAATGAACAAGAACGGCAGCGCCGGCAACACGTAGCGAAAATGGACGCTGAAGCCGTTCTGCGAGCTGACCAGGACAATGATCGCCGCGCACGGCGCGAGTAGCGCGAGGTCGTCGCGCCATGACGCACGCCCCTCGCGCAAACAGATAGCGGCGAGCGCAGCCAGCCCCACGAGCGCCAGCGTCCCGAGCGGCAGCTTGATCCCCAGGCCGTAGAGGTAGTAGTACCACCAGCCGCGGTCGCTCCACTGGCCGCGCAGATAGGAGGGCATGCCGCGCTCGAAATCGAGTTTTTGCGCGTCGATGCCCTGCAGATAATCGCGCGGTAATGGAACGGGAAGAGCCGCGAGCGGCGTTTCCGCGAAACGATTGCCCGGCGCAAACGCTCGATCGTCGGCCGGCGCGCCCGTCAACAAATGGCTCTTGAACGTGTAATCGCGCAGCCGCTCGAAACTTCCCTCGAAGCCATAGCCGAGGTTGATGACGTAGAGGCCGACCACGAGCGAAGCGGCGAGCATGGTGGTTTCGCGCTGCCAGCGGCGCGGCTCGCGCGACCAACCTTGCGACCATCGGTAGGCGATCCACACGAGCGGCCAAAGCGGAAAGAACACGAGGAGCGTGGTCTTTGTCAGCTCGGCCACGCCCAACACGGCGCCGGCGGCGAGACCGCCGAACCACGTGGGGGATTGCAGCCAGCGCCAAAACAGATAACACGCTGCGGCCCCCAAGGCAGCCGCAGGCACGTCGGGCATCACCAGCGCGCCGTTCCCCAAGACGTTGGGGCAAAAGCACCACAGCGCCAGCGCCGCGAGTCCCGAGGCCGAACCATACAACGCACTCGCCCAGCGATAACAGACCCACGCGCCGATCAAGCTGAAGGGGATGCATGCCCAGCGTCCGAGCGTATAGAGCCAAAAGGTGCGCGCGCCATTGGCGTTCACAAAGTCGATGCCGACCTGCGTTTCGCTCCGCACGAGCGGGTCGGTGCTGTAGTGGTTCCAGTAGGTGGCCGGCCGCGCGTAGAGCACCGGCAGCGCGGCCACCATCCTGACCAGCGGAGGATTCACGCGATAGAGATCGAAGCGGCCGAATCTCCAGTGGCTGATGCCCGCCGGAAGATGACCGACCTCGGTATTCACCGGGCTATGGCGATAGGCGCTCCACGCGAGCAACGCCACGTGAACCGCGAGCATTGCGGCGACTAGGAACGACGCAGCGCAACGCGACTTGCCATCACCACAGCCTGCTAGCCGGCGTCGAAGCACGCCCAAGAGAAATAGGAACACACCGCGCCAAGCGACGCTGCCCCCGTACGAACCCATGCTCAGTGAGTTTCGCATGCCCATTGCCCTTCTTACCGAAGACGGTTGTACCCCCCCCCTTCAACTTGCATCAAGAAATAACTATGAAGTAGGCGGACGCCCGCCACCGCTTGGTGTTGACTTGTTGATGCGTGGCACGGCTGCCTCCCATAGAACTCGACGCCGGATCTGGTAGCCTGCCGTCGTCCGCATTGTCTTTGGGACGCGGAAAAATCATTTCTTTCGTGTCGCGATTTGCTGATTCGACGGTCGCCTTCGCATGGCCATGAACTTCTTCGAGCATCAGGATGTTGCCCGGCGTAAGTCGGGCCGGCTGGTGATGCTCTTCGTCCTGGCCGTCGTCTCGATCGTGGCCGTGATCTACGCCGTGGTGATGATCGCCCTGGGCACGACCGACGAGGGGTTGGCTCGTGCCACCGGCGTCAACGGAGTGTGGAATCCCTACGTCTGCGGCATCGTGACCGTCTCGACCCTCAGCGTGATCGTGGCGGGCAGCCTGTTCAAAACGATCGAGCTGGCGCAAGGGGGCGAGCGCGTGGCCTTGCTGCTGGGGGGGAGGCGGCTCGACTCCAACTCAAAGAAGCCGGCCGAGCGACGGCTCTTGAACGTCGTCGAGGAGATCGCCATCGCCTCGGGCGTGCCGGTGCCCTCCGTCTACGTGCTGGACCGCGAAACGAGCATCAATGCCTTTGCCGCCGGTTGGGAGCCGACGAGCGCCGTGATCGGCGTGACCCGCGGAACGCTCGAGTATCTGAACCGCGATGAGCTCCAAGGGGTCATCGCGCACGAGTTCAGTCACATATTGAATGGCGACATGCGGCTCAACATCCGCCTGATCGGCCTGTTGAATGGCATCTTGATCATCGCGCTGATCGGCTACTACGTGCTCCGGTTTGCGCCACGCAGCTCGGGGAGTAGCGATAGCAAGAAGGGGAACGGGATCGCCGTCGTCACGATCATCGCCCTCTCGCTGGTCATCATCGGTTATGTCGGGGTCTTCTTCGGCAAGCTGATCAAGGCGGCGGTCTCGCGGCAACGCGAGTATCTGGCAGATGCATCGGCCGTGCAGTTCACGCGTAATCCGGAGGGAATCGCCGGGGCGCTGAAGAAGATCGGCGGCGTTGCCGAACACGCGCGCATTGCCGATCCGCACGCGGAGGAGGCGAGCCACATGTTCTTTGGCGATGCCCTCGAGGGATCGTTCTTGAATCTGTTTTCGACGCATCCCCCGCTGGCCGAGCGCATCAAGCGGATCGATCCTGCGTTCAATGGGCGTTTCCCGCGTGCCGAGCAGGCAGGCGAGCAGGCTGCTGCGGCCACGGCCGGCGCTGCTGCCGCAAGGCAGGGGGCGCAGGCCGCGGCGATGGGGTTTGCCGTGGGAGCGGACGTAGCAACACACGCCTCGCGCAGCGCCGCGGAGCGTTCGCGGCAGGAGCTTGCCTCGCTCCGCGCACAGGCGAGAAATCGCCAGCTCGATCCCACGCAAGCGGTCGAGCAGGTCGGAACCATCAGCGCCGCGCAGCTCGATCACGCGGCCGCGTTCATCGCGGCGCTTCCGGCCGAACTCGATCGCGCCGCGCGAGAGCCGCACGGCGCGCAACTGGTTGTCTATGCCTTGCTGGTCGACCGGGATGAACAAGTGCGAGGAGCGCAGTTGAAGCTGCTCGAATCAGTGCTCGACGGAGCCTCGTGGCAGGAGTTTGACCGCTTGCTCCCCGAGGTCGATGCCCTGGGGCCTGGCTATCGCATGCCGCTTTTGGAGCTGGCGCAGCCGGCGCTCAAAGCACTGTCGGCGCGGCAGTACGATCTCTTTCGCGCCAGCGTCGAGCGTTTGGTGAAGGCGGACGAGCAGGTCGATCTGGCAGAGTACGTGTTGTGGACGATGATCGTGCGGCATCTCGATCAGCACTTTGGCCGCCGTCGGCCGCCGAAGGTGCAGTACCAATCGCTCGACGCGGTGGGCAATGCGGCCATCGGAGTGTTGGCGACGTTGGCTCACGTCGGCCATCACGACGAATCGGTGACGCAGGGCGCCTTCGAGGCCGGGATGCAGCGTCTGGGTAAAGGGGCCTCCTTGCCGCGGCGAGAAACCTGCACGCTGGCGGCGCTCGACCGCGACGTAGCCACCCTGGCGGCAAGCGCTCCGCAGGTCAAACGCCAGATGATCGAAGCCTGCGTGGCCACGATCGCGGCTGATGGGCTGACCAGTCTCGATGAGGCAGAATTGCTCCGTGCCTTGTGCGATGCGTTGGGGTGCCCAATGCCCCCCTTGGTGTCGCACACCACGGCGTAACGCTACTGAATCACGGGGCGCCGTCGGCCGGCAGAATTCGTACCACACCGGTCGGTCCAGTGACCGTGACGGTGCGCGTTTCGTGCGGCGCGGTCAGATCGACCTGCCAGTCGCTGGTGGCGGCGCCATCGGGGCGGAATTCAATTCTGGCCGGAGTGGCGCTGATCGAGATGCCAGCGGGAAGCGAAAACTCGCGCAGGGGCTCCTCGAGCGAGGGCCCTAAGGGACGAGAGATCGCGTAGTAGCCGGGCCCAGCGCTCGAACCCGGCATGATGGTCACGGCGAAGGTGGCCTGCTTCATGATCGCCTCGCGGTGGCAACGCAACAGATCGATCGCCAATTGGTCCGCCACGGCCTCGACGGCGGTGGGGGTCGGATGCTTGGGGCCGAGTTTCGTCCAGGCGATTCCAGCCAGGACGGTCACCAATCCCAGGACGATCAGGATCTCGAGTGGACCGATTGCACGACGACGAACAGCTTGCGACGACATTTCAGAAACTCAAAGCAACAGGCTGAGGCGGGACCCACGGGATGCGCTTCGAGTGCGCCAAGGTTGGCGCCCCACGCATCCCTAACTGTTGCTTAGCTTTTTCGAGCGCGCGGCGTCGTAGGCCATGATCATTTCAACCACTACAACCGCTATCACGATCACAGCCCACGGCGTGCGAGTCAGAAAGAGCAGCAGGGCAACCAGGAGAACGAACGCCCTGATCCAATGACGGTAATGAAACCGAGCCTCCACTTCGTCCTCTTCTGCTTCGGGGGCGGCTGGCCAGTCGAGGGGAAGCTTGCAGGCGGGACAGACGGTGCCCGCGGATTCGACTGGCTCGCCGCAGTGGTAGCAGTAGCGTTCATCCTCCGGCACCCACGGTTCGCGATCGCCGCAGAGGGTCTCCTCGTAACGTTCGATAACTTCGTGGGCCCGCTCGAGATCGGCGCGGTGAACCAGGATCGGACAGCTAGCGACCTGGTAGGGCAACTCGCCGGCGATGAACTCGACGCCGTTGCTGGCGACACGTCCCTGGATGCCTGCCTGTTCGAGAAGCTGGAGTATAAGATGGCCCTCGCGCGAGTTTCCCGCCTTGTACGCCGTGACTGGATCGAAGTTGTCCATCGTGTCCCCTGCCCTGCCGATCGAATAGCGAAGCTCTGGAGAGGCGATTGTACCACTCCGCGTTGACCCCTTCGCCAAGAGAGGATCGTGCGTCTCTTCCATCCTACGCGACATTCTCAAGCGGGGATTGAACTTACGACTCGCCGCCCAAAGGCACTTTTGCTTGCATTCCGAACGCATCAATGGAAGAATATGCGTTCAGTCCCCGAAGGCACGGCGTCCCTGGGACGGGACGTTACTTCGCGACAGGAGAAACGCCGCATGGCTTGGTTTCGAGTCTTTGCTCTTTCAGCTCTGCTGGTCTCCCTGATTTCGGTCCCGCGTCCCGCAGCAGCCAACGAGGCGAAGGATGCCTCGGTCGATCAGGTAGTCACACCGGCGGCGGCATCTCCCCCGGGATTAGGCGAGCCCGGCAAGCTCGAATCCATCACGATCGATTCCGGCCGTCCGGCCGACGTCCAGGCGATCCTGGTCGGTAATGACGCCCGGGAACAGTTGGTCGTGACGGGAAATTTCGACAGTGGCCAGACGCGCGATCTGACGGATGCTGTTACCTTTGAATTGACGCCCGCGGGCATCGTCCAGGTGGATGAAACAGGTCTCGTCACCCCCTTGGCCGATGGTGAAGTGACCGTTACGGCACGCTCAAGCGAGGGACCGGCCGGTTCGATCAAGCTGGCGGTGACGCACTTCCATGACGCGGTGCCGATCAATTTCGCTAACCAGATCGTGCCGGTCTTTACCAAGCTCGGCTGCAACAGCGGTGGATGCCACGGCAAGGCGAGTGGCCAAAACGGTTTCAAGCTTTCTTTGCTCGGCTTCGAGCCGGCGGAAGATTTCGAGTACTTGGTGAAGGAGGGACGGGGTCGGCGTCTCTTCCCGGCGTCTCCGGACCGTAGCCTGCTGCTGCTCAAGGGGACGAATGCCATGCCCCACGGTGGCGGTCAGCGACTGCCGGCCGATTCGCACGAGTATCGCTTGCTGCGCCGCTGGATCGCGCAGGGCATGCCCTACGGCAGCGAGAAGGACCCGGTCGTCACGCGGTTGTCGGTCTTCCCCGAAGAACGCACCATGCCGCTCGAGGGGCGGCAGCAGGTAACGGCCATTGCGCATTACAGCGACGGCTCGACGGAAGACGTGACCCGCATGGTCCAGTTCGAGCCGAATAACCCAGAACTCGCCGAATCGACCAGCACCGGTCTGGTGAACACGCTGGGGCTGACGGGGGATGTCGCGATTATGGCCCGCTACCAGGGGCACGTAGCGGTCTTTCGAGCCAGCGTTCCGTTGGGGATCAAGGTCGAGAACGTGCCGCAGGCGAAGGGAGTGATCGATGAGCTGGTCTTCAACAAGCTCGAGACGCTCGGCATTCCGCCTTCGCCCGTCTGCGACGACGCCACGTTCATTCGCCGCGTGACGATCGACGTGGCGGGGCGGCTTCCCACGCCGGATGAAACGGCGGCGTTTGTCGCCGATACGGATCCGGCGAAGCGGGACAAGTGGATCGATACGCTGCTGGCCGGTCCCGACTATGCCGACTACTTTGCCAACAAGTGGAGCTCCGTATTGCGCAACAAACGCCGCACGCCGAATCACGTGCGCGGCACGTTCGCCTTCCACTCCTGGATCCGGCAGAGTCTGTATACGAACAAGCCGTACGACGAATTCGCTCGCGAGATCATCGCCGCCTCGGGGGAGGTGGGGAGTCATCCGCCGGTGGCCTGGTATCGCGAAGTCAAGGACGCGAATCAGCAGGTCGAAGACACGGCACAGCTCTTTCTCGGGCTGCGAATTCAGTGCGCCCGCTGCCACCACCATCCCTTCGAGAAGTGGAGCCAGGACGACTACTACAGCTTTGCGGCCTTCTTCTCGCGCGTGAAGCAGAAGGGGGGCAAGCTGGCCGAGGAACCGCGGATCTTCCATGCCGCGGGGCAGGCGGTGGCCAAGAATCCGAAGACGGGACAGAACCGCCAACCGGCCGGGCTGGGGGCCCCCGCCCTCGACGTGCCTGCCGAGGAAGATCCCCGCCAGGCGTTGGTCGACTGGATGGCGGACGCGGAGAATCCTTTCTTCGCGCCGGCCCTGGTGAACCGTTATTGGAAGCACTTCTTCGATCGGGGGCTGGTCGATCCGGAAGATGACATGCGCGTGACGAATCCGGCCTCGAATCCGCAACTGCTGGGCGCCCTGTCGAAGGACTTCATCGACAGCGGCTTCGATCTCAAGCATCTCGTGCGTACGATCTGCACGTCGCAGACCTATCAGTTGAGTTCGGAACCCAACGAGTACAATCTGACCGATAAGCAGAACTACTCGCGCTATTATCCGAAGCGTCTGACAGCCGAGGTGCTGCTCGACGCGTTGAACCAGGTGACGCACTCGCGGACCGATTTCGGCGGCTTGCCGGCGGATACGCGCGCCGTGCAACTTCCCGATCAGGAAGGGGGTGGCTACTTCCTCTCGGTCTTTGGTCGTCCGCAGGCCGACACCGCGTGCGAATGCGAGCGCTCGCAGGAGGCCAACCTGGCCCAGAGCCTGCACTTGCTGAATTCGGCCGAGGTGCAAGGCAAGCTCACGGCGGGAGACGGTCGGGCGGCCACGCTCGCGGCCGATTCAGGGCGTTCGCACGAGGAGAAGATCCGCGAGCTGTATCGCTGGGTTTACTCGCGCGAGCCGTTACCCGACGAAGCCCAGGTGGCCCTGGGACACATTGAGAAGCTCGAAAACAAGCAGCAGGCCTACGAAGATGTTCTCTGGGCCCTGGTGAACACGAAGGAATTCTTGTTCAACCACTAGGCAGTCTCTCACTCTCTCGGTGAGACGCGTGTCCGATCGCCGACCGTCGCTTAAGCTTTGGCTAGTTCCTGTGCGAGTGCCCGAAAGATATCGCGGGCGCGATGCGCCGAGCGACGTCGCGCCGCCAGCGTCAATCGCAACGCCTGCACCGACACTCCGTCGAGCTGGTGACACTCGTCGCCATCGATGATCGCGCCGCAGAGACGCTCGACCGTGGACCAGTTTTCGTCGAGCACGGCCTGACCGAGATCCTCGAGACCGAAGCGGTGCCCGGTATGCTCGGCGCCGGCCGAGTCGCCTACCTGCTCGCAGACGTACGAGTCCGGCTCGCGGTTCGTAGCGGACGAAGAGGCAGACTCTGCAGCGCGCGCGACCGGTTGGAACACGGTCTCGAATTCGAAGGTGGCGCCTTTGCCCGGTTCGCTGCGCAGGGCGAGCTTGCCCCCCATCCTCGCGATGAGGCGCCGCGCGAGCGCCAGCCCGATTCCTGCTACATCGAAATCGCGCAGCCCTGCGCCTGTGCCCGATGGGTCTTCACCAAAGAGGAGCTTGCGCCGCTCGGGGGCGATGCCCACGCCGGTATCGCTAATGCAAAATCGCACGCGAAGCTGGGTGGCATCGCTGCCGGCGAACGCGACTTCGACCAGCACGCGCCCGCGCGGCGTGAATTTGACTGCATTATGGACCAAAGTGGTGAGGACATGTCTCAGCCGTTCCCGATCGCCGACGACCGCGGTGGGGACATCTTCCGTGATGAGATAGCGTATTGGCAGGTGTTTTTCGAGGGCGACCGGTTGCGCCGTGGTGACGACCTCCTGCACGAGGTTTCGCACGTCGAAGGTTTGTTCCTGCAGCTCGAAGTCACCCCGATCGAGACTCGCGTATTCGAGCATGTTGTCGACGAGTTCGAGCAGCGTGCGGCCGGCCTCGTGAACGTACCGCACCTTCTGCAGTTGTCGCTCGCCCAGCGGTTCTTTGAGCAGCAGGTGCGAGAAGCCGATGACGGCGTTGAGCGGGGTTCGCAACTCGCGGCTGACTCGCTGCAGCAGCGAGTGGCACGAGCCGTCGCGGGCCTCGGCGGCTTGTCTGGCGGCGAACTCGAGATGGTAGGAAGTGGCAGGATCGTCTGCCGGTCCTGACTCGCCGTGAGACCGGTTGTCGTAGTCGCTCGCCTCGAGCAGGGCTTGCGTCACGACGATTCGTCCTTGGTTCTCTCCATCGACACGGTGGACGCGTACGCGCAACCACTGCCGCTCGTCGAATTCGCCCACCGGCAGCACGGCCGAGAATTCGGGCAGCTCGCCGCCGATCACGGCGCGTATGCCGGCGGCCAGGGCCGACCCATGCTCGACCCCCGTCCCGACGGCGTCATGGCAGGCCTGCGCGTAATTTTCACCAACGTTGAAACGCAGACCGTGTTGCGCGGCAAAACGCTGCCATGCGTCGTTAAAGGCCACGACCTGGCCGTTGCCATCGAGGATAGCCACGTGCTCGGGCACGAATTGATCCTGAGGTGTTATGGATTCCGCAACGAATAATGTGGTCGACATGCCCTGCTCCGCGGACAAAAAAGACTTCCCCCGCGCAATCCTCGGACCCGGGTCGCGCAGGTGAACCTGCCCCTGCGTCCGATACCCGCCTGTCCAACCATACTTTGCCCCCCTACGGAGACAACCGGTATCGCAATTTGGCGGGTAACGGCAGTTATTCGCGAGCGCTGGCCGTCGAAGATTCGCAGCAAAAGCTCGCGTATGTTGCGTTCTGGCAACATTCCTCGGGGCCTGCCCGAGTGGCGGGCAAGGACACGGAGCCGACTCGAGAGCCATGACCATGCCGCGGACGGTCCGTGTCATGCTTTGAAAACAAACATGGCCACGACGGAGTACCGTTGTGGCCATGACACCCGACGAACGGGTTGTGATCGCCGACGTCGTTGCGTTCGCCCACCTGGGCCGCAACCTGGGGGGCGAGTTACTTCACTTCACCCTTGAGATGTTCGTTGAAGAACTCGAGGGCCGACTTTTGGGTGCGGGCCATCTCGTCTCCCATCCAGCCGTGGCCGGCGCCCATGATCAACTCGGCACGACCCTTGATGCCATGTTTCGTCATGGCCTCGGTCATCTTGAAGGCGTGATCGTACGGCACCAGCACGTCCTTGGTTCCCTGGAAGAGGAGCATCGGCGCGTCCCCCGGCCCGATGTAGGTGATGGGCGAGGCCTGGCGCAGCGCGTCCTTGTGTTCTTCGGGCTTGCCACCGACGAAGTTCGTCAGGATGCTGCGGACCATCTTTTCGTTGATGAGTTGACGTGCCGGATTGTCGCCGATCTCGGTTTCCGTCAGATCGACCGGGCCAAAGTAGCTGACCACGCACTGCACCTTGCTCGACTGATCCTGCCAGCCGCCATTCCCCTCGCAGCCGTCTCCCGAGTCCATCGTGCCCAAAAGCATCGACAGGTGCGCGCCGGCCGAAGCGCCGATCGCGCCCAGGCGCGTGGGATCGATGTTCAACTCGTCGGCGTGAGCACGCAGGTAGCGAACCGCGCACTTGCAGTCTTCGATCTGACAGGGCGTACGGAACTTGGGTGCGAAGCGATAGCCGACGGTCGCGGCGACGTATCCCTCGGAAGCAAAGTCGCGGATGGCCTTCTTGAAGCTGTCCTTGCTGCCGGCCTGCCAGCCACCGCCGTGGATGAAGAGGATCGCCGGAAGGGGTTCGCCCGTCTCCTTCGGCTTGGCGATATGCATCGTGAGCTTCACGTCGTCGCCGGTGCCGTATTCGACATTTTCCAAAAGGTCGACGGCGAGCTCTCCGGCCTGCGCGGCGGTAGAGAACGACGTGGCGAGCAAAGCGAGGGCGACGATCAACGAAGCGTAGCGGTGCGACATGCGAATGGTGTCCTATCCCCACGAGCGCCAGGAAGAAGCATGGCCCGCCAAGCGGCGGTCCGAGAATCGTGCCATTAGAAGCAGGCCGCAAAAGGCGTGCAAGCAAATCGGCCGAGAGACAACACAAACGGCGGGCCAAGCACGAGATTTACGAGAAAAAGTGCCGCTGGGCCGTGCCGCGGAGGATCGACTCCCGGTCGCTTGCGCTCAGGAAATCGCAGCGGTCGCGGATCAGTTCGATCGACTGGCTGTAGGTGTGGTCGACCACCTGGAAGGGACAGTCGGTGGCCCACATGGTGCGTTCCGGTCCGTAGGCCTCGACCACGCGGCGGATCATCGGCACGAGGTCCAGGTAAGGGGGCGTTTTCTTCCCCAGGGCATAGAACGCCGAGAGCTTGACCGAGGTATTCTTGTGCCGCGCCAGCTTGCAGAGCATGGCGAGATCCGTCTCGCGAATCTCGCCCTCGATGCCCACGCGGGCGAAGTGGTCGATCACGACCGGCGTGGCCGGGTATTGCTCGCACATGCGATCGACCGCGGGCAGCGCCTCGGGGTTGATGAGCGTACACATGGCGAGTCCCGCTTCGCCGCCGTAGGCCCACATTTGCCGTAGTCCCGCGTCGTCGAGCCAGCGATCGACCTCGACGTTGCGCGGGTAGATGCGAAAGCCGCGCACGCCGAGCTTCGCCAGACGCTGCATCTCGGCGGCCGGTTTCGCCACCAGGCGATCGTCGATGACCGCCACGCCCGAGAAGACGCCCGGATACTTAGCGATCGTGTCGAGCATGAAGGAGTTGTCGAAGCCGTAGAAGCTCATCTGGATCAGCACGATCCGCGCGACGCCGCAGGGTCGGGCCAACTCGAGCAGCCTGATCGGCTCGAAGCTGGGAGGACGCATTTCCTCGCGGCGGAATCCGGCGGCCAGCGGATAGTCGTGCGTGTTGACGGTCCAGACGTGGACGTGGGCATCGATCCAGCCGTCGAGCGGTTTTTCCTTCTCCTGCGCGGCGGGCTCGGTCGCGTTGCTCGTTCCCGGAGCGGTTTGCCAGAGGGCGCCCACGGCGGTTGCCGTGGCGGCATGCCGCAGCAGCTCGCGTCGCGAGAAGGGGCCGGCGACATTCGTCGTGTCGAGCGTGCGGTTGTCGTCACTCATGGCTGTGCTACTCTTGCGAAGCCCGCTCGGAGATCCGGCGGTTCTCGGTGTCGTGTTG
This sequence comes from Pirellulales bacterium, assembly GCA_019636335.1. NCBI lineage: Bacteria > Pseudomonadati > Planctomycetota > Planctomycetia > Pirellulales > Pirellulales bacterium. The sequence goes on along the minus strand of JAHBXR010000010.1, from coordinate 42,401 downwards.
ACGAAAAGTTTGACTGCCGGGCATGATAGTCGCAGCCGAGGGCCGATTCCACGCGATTCCGGCCCTGGCGGGCATGCGTAAGTCGAGATTCGACAACCCCTTGGCGGTCGCCGGCGGTTTTTTGGCACTCCGCTACGATTTGCGGGGAACTTATTTTGGCCACCGGTCGTCCAATACGGCGGACCTATCCTTGGTAGACGATGCAGAATTGATCGCCGCGGCCCTGGCGGGGAAGTCCCCAGCCTTTGGCGAACTGGTCACGCGCTACCAGGATCGGCTCTACAACACGATGGTCCGCGTGGTCGGCTCGACCGACGAAGCGTACGACGTCGTCCAGGACGCGTTCGTGCAGGCCTTTGTCAAGCTCGAGACCTTCCAGCGGGCGAGCCAGTTTTACACCTGGTTGTACCGCATCGCCTTCAATCTGGCGGTCAGTCGACGACGACGGCAGAAGCCGGTGGCCTCGATCGACCGTGCCCGCGAGGAGACGGGAGATGAACCGGTCTCTGCTGGGCCCGATCCGTCGAGCGGCATCGAGCAGCAAGAACGCGCCGTACAAGTACAGCAGGCCTTGTCGTTGTTGAGCGAAGAGCATCGTGCGGTGATCGTGCTGCGCGAGATCGACGGCTTCGACTACGACGCCATTTCAGAAATGCTCGATCTGCCGGTCGGCACGGTCCGCAGCCGGCTGCACCGGGCACGTTCGCAGTTACGAGATCAATTGAAAGCGGTTTTGCAGGACGATCCTTGACATGGCCTGAGCTTTGTCAGGCGGACGAGCAACCTGAACTTTGTCAGGTACGGGGTACCTAGCCTACATCTGCTGATACCGAATAACCATGTATTTGTCAGGTACGGAGTACCTGACACATCTGACCATGACCGAACTATCCCGCGATGAACTGATCGGCGCCTACCTCGACGGCGAATTGTCGGCCGAAGAAAAGGCACGCGCCGAGCAATTGCTGGCCGAGAGCGCCGAGAGCCGGCAGGTGCTCGAAGAGCTGCGGGCGTTGCGGTCGAGGCTGCAGGGCTTGCCGCGCATGACGCTGCCGGCCGATTTCAGTCAGCTTGTGTTGCAGCGTGCAGAGCGCGAGATGGTGCTCGGCATGCCTGCGGCCGCGGCGACTCGTGCCACGGTGACGCGTTCAGAGCCAACGGGTCCGGAGGCTATATCGATGGGACACCGCTGGTTGCGTCCCCTGGTCTACGCGGGCTTCGCCGTGGCGGCTGCCTTGATGATCGCGGTGTTGATGCCGTCGCAACAGGATCAATCGGCGAGCGTTGCCGTGCGCAACTCAGAAGAAAGTTTGGCCACGGCGCCTGCGACCGCGCCGACCGAGCAACTTGCCGAACGGCGGCCCGAGATAACGGCGGTGCCGAAGAGTGCCCCCGCACCCACGATGACTGTCGAGGGTCGTTCCGTGCCCGCCTTCCGCAGTGCCGCGCCCGAGGCGAACAAGGCGGCCAGTCCCCCTCCTGCCGCGCCCGAGGCTGCCGACGAATATGGCGCGGCCGAGGACGTGTTGATCGTCGATTTGCAGATCACGCAGTCGGCCCTGGCGCGGAGTGAGTTTCAACAGTTGCTCGGCGCGGCCGAGATCGAGGTGGCCGGCGCCGCACCTGGTGCCAGGGGGGCCGGGGCAAGCGAAGCTGCCGTACGCGAAGAAACAACCGCGGACGCCGCCCCCCCCTCTGCCGGCGAGGCGAAATCCAGTGGCCGCGAGATGTACTATGTCGAGGCGACGAGCGCGCAACTCGAAGCGGTGCTTGCCTCGATCGATGCCAAGAACGCCGATTTTCCGGCCCTGGTTGTCGAGCCGGCCAAGGGAGAGGGGGTCCAGGAGACGTGGCGAATGGAATTCCGCCGCATTCCCGCCACCGAACAGACCTCGGTGGCCGCGGATGAACTCGAAGGCGAGCTCCGCCACGAAGTCGCTCAGGTGCTCGCCGGCACGACGGCTCAGAGCGAGACCCGCCAGGTGCAAGCCTCGGCGAGTTCCACCGCTCGTCGTATCGATACGGTAAGGGAAGCAGCCGCGGGTGCAGCCGCCACCGAAGCGGAGTCGGCTCCTACCCGTGACGCCGCGTCGCCGGCGAGAATTCGTGCGGTCTTCGTGCTGCGAGTGGTGGCCGACGAAGAACCGGCTTCCACGCAATCGACCGAAGGGGTCGATTGAGGCGCGTGCCCGCTTCTCATGCTCGAAGCTGACAAAGCGGACTTCGAGCGTTACACTTCCCCGTGGCGCGGATGTCGCGCGCCAGCCACCCCCACACGGAGGAAGCCAGATCATGTCTGAAGTTCGCATCCGCTGCCGGCCGAATGGTCCCCTGCTGGTCGAGGGGCCCGTGACGATCGTCGATCAACACGGCAATGCGTTTCCGATCAATCCCGACAAGCCGGCCGTCGCGCTTTGCCGCTGCGGTCAATCGTCGCGCAAGCCCTTCTGCGACGGTACGCACAACAGTTGCGGCTTTCAGGCGGCAGAAGAGGCGCCCAAGCCGGAGTGACGGAGTGGGGCAGTGGTTCGTGGTCGGTAGCCAGTTCGACTCGACTCTGGTTGTGTAAACCGCCTGCTCGCGCAGCTCGACCGGCTTATCACGCCCCCTTGGCGCCACTAAGATAGTCGTCTCTTCCTTGAGCAACCTGGGGGCGACGCGTCGCATGTCGGCATCATCGTATCCACCGTTCGATCTCACGTCGGCCATCAGCGGCGTCGAGTGGCCCGCCGTGCCCGAGCCGAATGCCTCGGTGCTGTTCGCGCTGTTGTTTCAGCTCGAGCAGACGCAGTGGTGGTCGCCCGAGCAGCTTCGCGCGCATCAATGGAAGCAACTGCGGCGCGAGTTGGAGCATGCCTACCGCACGGTCCCCTTCTACCACGAGCGATTCGACTCGGCCGGCCTGCGGGTGGCGGATCTGGAGGATCCCGAGGCGTGGCTACGACTGCCGATCCTCGTGCGCCGCGAGCTGCAGGCCGGGGGCGAGTCGCTGGTCAGCACGGCGATCCCGCGCGATCATGGGCGGACCTCGGTGCGGGTGACGGGGGGCTCGACGGGCGAGCCGGTGCGCGTGCTGGGGACGGCCATTACGGGCTTCGCCTGGCGCGTCTTCACCCTGCGCGATCATCTTTGGCACCGCCGCGATTTTCGCGGCAAGCTGGCCGTCGTCCGCTTCATGGAGCAAGAGGCGGCGCGACCACCGGCCGGTGCGCAGACGCACAACTGGGGGACCTCGACGCGCAACATCGCGACTGGCCCCTGTGCGATCCTCACGATCCACACCACGACTCAGGAACAGGCCGAATGGCTGGCTCGGCACGACCCCGAGTATTTTCTAAGCTATCCGTCGGCGATCGTGGCGCTGGCACGCTACTGCGACAAGCATGGCCTGAAGCTGCCGAAGTTGCGCGAAGTGCGCACGTTTGGTGAAGTCGTCGAGCCGCAGGTGCGCGAGATCTGCCGCGAAGTGTGGGGCGTGCCGGTCGTCGACGCCTACAGCTCGGAGGAGTTCGGCTATCTCGCGCTGCAGTGTCCCGAGCACGAGCACTATCACGTCCAGTCGGAGAACGTGTTGCTCGAGGTGCTCGACGACGAGGGACGCCCGTGCCAGCCGGGCGACGTGGGGCGCGTCGTCGTCACGAGCCTGAACAACTTCGCCATGCCGCTCGTGCGGTACGACATCGGCGACTATGCCGAGGTGGGAGAGCCATGTCCGTGCGGGCGCGGCCTGCCGGTTTTGAAGCGGGTACTCGGCCGCCAGCGCAATATGTTCACGCTGCCGACGGGCGAGACGCGCTGGCCGATGATCGACGCCCGCGACATCGCGGCCGTGTTCAACGAGGTGCCCCCGGTCACGAAGTTCCAACTGGTGCAGAAGTCGCTCGAAACGCTCGAGGCGCGGCTCGTCGTCATCCGGCCCCTGACCGACGAGGAGGAAAACACGCTGCGCAGTTACGTGCAGCAGGGATTAGGTCATCCGTTCGAGATCCTGTTCAACTACGTGGACGATATTCCCCGCAGCCCGCGCGGCAAGTTTGAAGAATTTCGCTCGGAAGTGCCGCCGGGGTAGTGGGGTCAGGGGTCAGGGGTCAGGGGTCAGGGGGTAACGATTTACCAGTCTTCGATGGCTGGTTCGATGGGGTTGGAGGCCAGCTTGAGGTGGGCTTCGAGTTCGAGCTTCTTTCTGGTCTCGAGCAGCTCATCGGGCATGGTGCCGGGGGTGATCTTGGCCATCACGGCCAGGGCCTGGCCCGGCCGATCAGCGTCGCGCACCAAGAGCTGGGCCAGCATCAGCCGCATGCGCGGGGCGCCTGTGGGAAATCGCCGCAGGTATTCGAGCATGACAGGAATCGCTTGCTCGACTTCATGCCGCGCGGCTAGACCGCATACGATCTGGACCAGTTCCGGGGCCGGCAATTGCCACTCGGGCAGTTCGCGCTGCAACCGCTGATACAGCAGATAGGCCAGACCAGGCTGATCTTGTGAAAGGAGGCTGCGTACCTTGGCCAATGCTTCATCGGGCGAGGGGCGTCGGGCCGAGGGTTCGCCGGAAGTGGGCATCGCGCTTGGGCTCGCACGTCGCCAGGGGCACGGTTCGCGACACGCCGTCACGATAACGCTGCGCGAGATTCTCGCCAAATCTTCATGTCTCGGTCGGGAGGGGCGAGATTTTGCCCAGTGGGAGCCAATGGCGCGGGGCCCTGCCCTACCCAGATCTGGCACGCCCGGATACGATGGAGCATCTGTCCCTGCCCGCCGCATCCCCGTAAGGGTACCAGATCGCTTTCGCCGGCACCTGGAGGTGCCGCGTGGGCCCTGCCTCTGGGACAGCATCTTACCCTGCCCTACCCTCGAGCCCGACCACGGACGGTTACGTTTTCTTATGCGTCGCGACGACATTCGTAATATTGCCATCATTGCCCACGTCGATCACGGCAAGACCACGCTGGTCGATTGCCTGTTGCGTCAGAGCGGCGAGTTCCGCGCGAGCCAGTTGGTCGGCGAGCGCATTCTCGACTCGAACGATCTGGAGCGCGAGCGCGGCATCACGATCCTCGCCAAGAACATCGCGCTGATGTATGGCGATATTCACATCAACCTGATCGACACGCCCGGGCACGCGGACTTCGGGGGAGAGGTCGAGCGCGTGCTGCGCATGGCCGACGGGGCGCTCGTGCTCGTCGATGCCGCCGAGGGGCCCATGCCGCAAACGCGGTTCGTGCTCTCCAAGGCGCTCGAGGTGGGGCTGAAGCCGATCGTCGTCGTCAACAAGATCGATCGCTCGGACGCCCGGGCCGAAGAGGTGCTCGACGAGACGTTCGAACTCTTCGTCGAGTTGGGCGCCGAGGAGGCACTGGGAGACTTTCCGTACATATTCGCCAGCTCGCGCGAGGGCTATGCCACGAGCTCGCCCAGCGAACGGAGCGAGTCGATGCAACCACTGTTGGACATGGTCGTGCAATCGATTCCGGGACCGGATGTCGAGCCGGACGCCCCGCTGCAGATGCTGGTGACGACGCTCGACTGGTCGGAGTACGTCGGTCGCATCGCGATCGGACGGATTACGGCTGGTCGGGTGCGAAAGGGCATGCCCGTGGCTTTGCTGAAGGCGGAAGGCGCAGAGCGGCAATCGCGCATCGTCAGTGTCCACGTCTTCGACAAGCTGGGACGCCGCGAGGTCGAGGAGGCCTCGGCCGGCGACGTGGTGGCCCTGGTGGGATTGGAAGAGATCGAAATCGGCGACACGGTGAGCGATTTCGAGAAACGCGTCCCGCTGCCCCGCATCGAGATCGATCCGCCGACGCTCGAGATGGTCTTTTCCGTGAACAGCTCGCCGCTGGCGGGGCGCGACGGCAAGTTCCTGACGAGCCGGCACCTGCGCGAACGGCTCTTCAAGGAGCTCGAACGCAACGTGGCCCTGCGGGTCGAGTCGGTCTCGGGCGCCGATAGCTACGCCGTCAGCGGACGTGGGCTATTGCACCTCTCGGTGCTGATCGAGACGATGCGCCGCGAAGGTTTCGAGCTTTCGGTCGGCAAGCCGCGCGTCATCTCGCGCCATCGCAACGGGGTGACCGAGGAGCCGTTCGAGACGCTCGTCATCGAAGTGCCGCACGAGCGATTGGGGCCGGTGATGGAAATTGTCGGCGCGCGGCGCGGACAGCTCTCCGAGATGCTCAACCGCGGAGAGTACGCCCACCTGATCTTCTCGATTCCGGCCCGCGGTTTGATCGGCATTCGCACCCGGTTGTTGAATGCCACGCTGGGCACGGCGCTGATTCATCACCGCTTCGAGTCGTATCGCCCGATGGTGGGGGAGATTCCTGCCCGGCAGAACGGCGTGCTCGTGTCGATGGTCGGGGGCAAGGCGGTGGCCTTCGGGCTCGATGGCCTGCAAGAGCGGGCGGAGATGTTCGTAGCCCCGGGCGACGAGGTCTACGAAGGGATGATCGTGGGTGAGAACGCGCGTGCGGATGACATGTCGGTCAATCCCACGAAGGAAAAGAAGCTCACGAACATGCGGGCCTCGGGGAGCGATCGCAACATCCTGCTCAAGCCGCCGCGCATGATGACGCTCGAAGCCGCGCTCGAGTACATCGAAGAGGATGAACTGGTCGAGGTCACGCCGAACAGCATCCGCCTGCGGAAGATGGTCCTCAGCGAAGTCGATCGTCGCCGCGCCTCTCGGCGCAAGGCGTAACTCCCCGTCTGCTCCGCGGAGCACGATCAGGCCGCGGTGTTGCTCGCGATTTCATCGTCCTCGAGGTCGTCGACGACTTCCGTGCCGAAGTCGAGCCAGTACCAGTCGAGCTCGCTGCCGCCGATGAGCGTATCGATGGCGCCATCGTTCAAGATCGTGGCGGTTTCTACGGGCGTGGTGGTAAGAATGTACTCGCCATTGAGGCCTCCAGCGGCCGCTCCGGTGAGATGGGCGATGCGCGTGGCGTAGTCGTTGGCCGAGGTCCACTCGTCTCGTATTGCGAGTAAGGCGCCAAGATCGAGATCGAGGAACATGGCGGACGCGATCAGCAGGTCTTCGTCGGCGCCGCCCTCCAGGACGTCGTCGTTGATGCCGCCGATGAGCACGTCGCGCCCGGCGCCGCCGATCAAATGGTCGGCACCGCGATGTCCGGCGATAATGTCATTGCCGTCGCCACCATCGATGAGATCGTTGTTCTTGAAGCCGAAGAGCAGATCGTCTCCCTCGCCGCCGAGGATCGTGTCCTGACCCCCTTCGAGGCCGTCGCCGGCATCGCCGAAGATCGTATCGGCCCCCTCGCCGCCGGTGATGTAATCGGCGCCCCCTTCGGACCCGTCGAGGCCATCGGCATAGATGAGGTCGTCACCGCCGTTGCCGTGAATGACGTCGCGGCCTTCGGCGCCGTCGCCGACATTGTGATCGGGGTCGCCGCGCAGCTGATCGGCCGCCGAGCCGCCGATCAGCGTGTCGTTGCCTCGTCCGCCATGCAGCGTGGAGGGGATGTCGGTTTGATTCTCGAGCCAATCGTTTCCCTCGCCGCCGAACATCTCGATCGCTTCGAGTGCGGTTGCGCCAATCACGCCACTGGCTGCCGTGGACGCCACGACGATCACGGCATTTCGCGCGGGGGCATCGATCACCACGAGCTTGTCGCCGGCGCCAGCCCCGCCGTCGACTTCGACGAGATCGGGCAAGCCAGTCGCGTCGAGCGGAATCTCGATCGTGTCGTCCCCTTCTTCGGTGCGAATGAAGATGGCCGCGGCATCGGTTGGCTGCAGGATGCGCACCCGGTCATTGCCGCCGCCCGTGCGGACTTCGACCTCCTCGAAGCCGGGATACGCGAAGATCGTGGGTGTCTTGATCTCGGGAGTCGGGCCAAGTCGGACCTCGATGGCGCCACCGGTTACGTCGACCAGATCGTCGGCATCGCTGGCGATGTCGAGGGTCAAGCGATCGGCTGGGTCGTCACCGGGCTTCAAATGGGGAGTAATAGCGTCAGCGCCCAGAATGATGCCGATATGGTCGTTGCCCGTCTGCCCCTCGATCGTGACGCTGCTCAGGGCCGAACCGTTCGCCGCCAGGTCGAAGCCGATCGAGTCATCTCCGCCGGCGCTCCAGATCGACAGCGATTTGATGGCGCTGTAGGCCAGATTCTTGATGGGATTGGCCTGGGGCTCTGGTCCGAGTTGCACGGCGAGCGACTGGCTCGTGCCCGACAGCAGATCGGCGGCATTGCTGCGCGTGTACAGATTCAGGCGATTGTCGCTGCCCGCGCCTCCGATGACGTGATAGGTGGTGGCCAAGGTGGCGCGTCCCAGCTCGACCTCGATCACGTCGTTTTCATCCTGCCCTTCAAGACGCACGGTGTGGGGAAAAGCGCCCACGGCCGGTTCGATCGACGTGAGCGTGTCGTTGCCGCCGCCGCTGTAGAGGCTGAGCGAATCGATATTGAGATAGTTGATCGTCTTCGTCGCCGCGTTGAGGGGATGGGGACCGAGCTTGACCAGCACGGCGGCGGAGTTCGCCGTCATGATGTCGTCATAACCGCTCAACGTATGCACGACGAGCGCATCGTTCGCGCCGAGGCCCGCGTTGATTTGGAACGCAGTGGCCACGCTGGGACTGCCGAGCATGATGGTGATGCTGTCGTCACCGGCGTCCGACTCGACCGAGACGCTGGTCGGAAACGTCCCCACGGGGGGCATTTGCAGCGTGATCGTGTCGTTGCCCCCCGCGGTGAGCAGGTCGAGGAATTCGACGCTGGTGTAGTTGGTGACCTTGTTGGCAGCGCTACCCGGGTTGGGTCCCAGCTTCAGCGAGACCGACACCCCCGAGGCCTGAATCGAGTCGTCGGCGTCGTTGCGGGTGAACATCCGCAGTCGATCTTGCCCGCCGCCGGCGTTCACTCCGTAGGCATGTCCGATGGTGGGGAGTCCCCATTCCAGTTCGATGAGATCGTCTTCGTCCTGCGATTCGATGGCCACGATGCTGGGGAAGGGCCCGCTCGCTTCCGGCTGTTTGACGGTGATCGTATCGGCGCCGCCGGCCGTGAGCACGCTCAGGATCTCGACGTTCGTGTATTGGAAATTGATCGTCGGCGCGAGATCGGGATTGGGGCCGAGCTGGACGGCCACGTGAGTGCCATTGACCTGAACGCGGTCGGCGTGGCCGTTACGCGTGAAGATGCTCAGCCGGTCTTGGCCCCCCGGACCGGTATCGACAAAGTGGGTGACGCCAGCGGTCGTTGGTTCGAGCTCGATCTCGACGAGATCGATCCCTTCTTCCGAACTGACCCACAGAACTGGGCGCAGGTTGCCGCTGCGCGCCTGGCGCACTGAGACGGTGTCGTTGCCCCCGCCCGCCAGGATGCCAAGATATTCGAATTCGACGTGATTGATCGTGAGCTTGCTGGCCGTCTGCGGATTGGGGCCGCGGCGGACGTCGACGCGCGAGCCGACCGCTTCGACAAGGTCGGCTTCTTCGCTGACCGTGTCGACGGAGAGCGTGTCGTTTCCGCCGAAGGGATTGAGTTCATAAAACTCGACGTTGCCGGCCACGACGTCGCGACCAGCGATGCTGACGACATTCAAGCCGACAATGAATGAGTCGTTGCCCGTGGTGCCACGAATCTGCACCAGATCGGCGACGCCACTGCCACCATCGAAGTAGATGCCTTCGAGCGTCGGCACGACCAGGCCCCCCGGTCCGTGATTACTGACGGTGAGCGTGTCGTTGCCGATGCCCAGCGCGACATTGATGCGCGAGATGATGCCAAGCGAAAACGTCTGATTGCCGAAGATGGCGGGCGCAAGATCGGTGAGGAATGGCCCGCCGTTATGACTGTACTCGACGATTCCCGAGGCATTCAGGCGCAGCTCGAGCGCATTCGTGCCGGGCGTGGCTTCGGCGAACGTAATGATGTACTTGCCGCTGTGGGCGGGATCGGCCGCATAGTCGACCGAGATGGTGCCCGGTCCTGCGGGGTTCACGGTGACGGTGAACGACTCGGCATCCGAGAGCGTCGGCGCCCCGTTGTCGGACACGATGACGGTGAACGTATACTGCCCCGGTGGCGTGCTATCGTTGGTCTGCCAGGTGAAAAGGCCGGTATTCTGATTAATCGAGGCGCCAGCGGGTGCCCCCGGCGCGAGCGTGTAGGTCAGTGAAGTGCCCGGGTTGGGATCGCTTCCTTGGGCGAGGAACGAAACCACGCCGCCTTGCGTCACTGTCTTCGCGGAAATCGCGGCCAGGACGGGGGGCATGTTGACGATGCTGTCGATCCAACTGGCAAAGGCCGAGACTCGGGTGTCGATCGAGTAGTCACCGAAACTGGCGTTCGACCCCGGCGAGGCGTCGGGGAGCGTAATCGTGCTCGAACCATACGACGTGATGCCGGCGATCTTACCGTTGATGAAATTCGGTCCGCCCGAGTCGCCGATCGCCGTCGAGGCCTCGACGCCGTGGCCAAGCCCCAGGTCGTAGATGCCGTACTGCACGCCGAGGGCATCATTTTGCGGTTGGCCGCTGTCGAAATCGTAGACCAGCATCGAAGCGGGACGCACCGTGCCGGCGGGATATCGCGTGCCTTCGAAGATATCGGCCAGCGCTTCGTAACGATTGTAGCCCGAGTGCTTGTTTCCGTCGCTCGAGCTTTGTTCGCCGACCGCGCCCGTTCCAATGTCGCCATAGCCGGCAAAGAAGACGACTTTGCCAACTTCGTCCGAGCCGCGATAGATGTCGTAGCGTTCGGCTGCGGCCGGCGCGGGGGTGGCCAGTTCGAGGATGGCAATGTCCGCTCCATGCGCGAAATCGCCGGTGAATTCTGGATGGATATAGACGTTCGTAACGTAGATCGGCACGGTCTGGTCGGGCAGGTCGAAGTAAGCAATCAGCCCCTCGACGTTGAAGTCGCCGAATGGATCGGTCACCACGTGAGCTGCCGTCAGCAGGTGGCGCCCGGAAGGCAAGAGCGCGGCGGTCGCGTAATACGATTCGTTCTGATTGGTCAGAACCGACAGCTCGACGACGCCGTCCAAACCTGTGCCTGGCGGCACGATGTGGTTGTGGGGATTGTCGGATGAGACGACTTTCCAATGATCCTCCTGTTCGCCCCCTGCGAAGAACACAGGAGGGGCTTGCCAGGAGGTCTCGACGAGACCTGTAGAGACCGCGCTGGGCGGGGCCACGGTCAGTAGCGTCCGCCACTCCAGCTTTTCGACGTGACGTTCTTGCCTGAGACGGTTTCGCGATCGGAGCGGACGTAGCACACGGACCTCGCAGGGATAAGGGCCAACGGCGAGGTCCTCGTGACCTGGGGCATACCGCGAACTCGTGGGCTGTGCGCGATCGTGAGAGCGTTCCACTGCCGGAACTGCAAGCACAGCCACTGCCTGTTGAGACGAATAGCTGCCCCTACCGTTCCAGCCCCCTTTAGTCGGCGTAACAAGCTCAGTGGATCTGATTTGCGCGTATGAGGCGCGCATTATTTCCTGGCGGCCATGCTAGTAGAACGTGCCGGTTGTGTCGAGTATTCGGTCGGCGTGAATAAATGGTCGGACCCGTGTTCCATTTAGGCGTTCTTTAAACGGGACGGCTCAAAGGTTGCGAGGGGCCTGGCGCGTCGGCAAGAATAAGGCCGTACGTGTTCGGCCTGCTTCTCCAACCCCACCTGCCGCGAGGTTTCTCGATGCTCCGTGCCTTTGTCCTGACTTTCGTGCTGTCGCTCGTTGCCATCCCAACGGCTCACGCTCAGGAATGGGCATCCGCGGAGCTCGACAAGTCGCCGCGTCACTTGGAATATGTCAAGGTGCGTAGCGGGACGCGTGACGTGAACTGCTTTGTCGCGTATCCCGAGGTGAAGGAGAAAGCGCCGGCCGTGCTCGTGATTCACGAGATTTTCGGGCTCACCGATTGGGTGCGACTGGTAGCGGACCAACTGGCGGCGGCTGGTTACATTGCAATCGCGCCCGATCTGCTTTCGGGCGCTGGTCCGGACGGTGGGGGGACAACCTCGTTCAAGAGTTCGGATGCGACTCGCCAGGCGATCTCGTCGCTCAACCCCGAGCAGGTGACGTCCGATCTGACCGTGGTGGGGCGTTACGTGCGTTCGTTGCCAGCGGCGAATGGCGCCCTTTCGGCCTGCGGCTTTTGCTGGGGAGGCGGACAGGTATTCCGTCTGGCGACGAACAACAAAGACATTCAGGCGGCCTTCGTGTTCTATGGCTCCGGCCCCGATAGCTCGGCCGAGATTGCCCGCATCCAGTGCCCGGTCTACGGGTTCTACGGCGGTAACGATGCCCGCGTAAATGCCACGATCCCCCGTTCGCGCGAGTTGATGGCAGCCGCCGGCAAGACCTACGATCCGGTGATCTACGACGGCGCCGGTCACGGGTTCATGCGTGCCGGCGATCCGGCGAATCCCGAAGCCACGCCCGCCAACACCGAGGGGCGCAACGAGGCCTGGAAGCGCTGGAAAGAACTGCTGGCGGGCATCAAGCCGCGTTAGCGCCGAGTGCCCAGCCGATCGCGTTTCGCGTCAGTTGAGCAGGCCCTCGTCATCCCCGACGGAATGCATCATGTCGCTCAGTTCGCGGCGGCTGGTGATGTAGATCACGGCGCCGATGATCGAGATCATGATCGTGATGATGCGGTAGGCGAAGGCGATCAGCAGGCACTGGCTGTTCGACAGCACCACCTCGGAGGGGACATGGTCGAAGAGGTAGCTGAGCGCTGCCTCGTAGGCCCCGAGCCCCATGAAAGGGAGCGGCAGGATGCCCGCCAGGTTGGCCAGCGGCACGACGACAAACTGCACGGAAAGCGGGGGGGAAGCGGCGAACAGCCCCCGCGCGATGCAGTAGGTGCCGATGGCGGCCCCCGCGTGGACGAACAGACTCATGATGAGCGTCCACACGAGCACGCTCCATCGCATGCGGTACATCCGCACGGCGGCGATGAGCTTCTTGATGATCGGGCCCACGCGCGGCAGGCCGCCGAGCCATTCGGAAAGTGCCCCCGTGGTAAAGCCGGGGACCAGCAGCACGACGATGCCCAAGAGCCCGATGACGGTGCCGACCAACGTGAGGCGGCTGATGTTGCGCGTATGGGCCGAATCGCTCGTGAGCAACTCGGGCATGGCCAGTACGCTGATGCTGGCCAACACGAACAGGCCATAGAGCCCGATGATACGGTCGATGACCACGGTGGCCACAGCCTCGGGGCGGTGTCCCGGTTGCTCGCGGGCAATAAAGATCGCTTTGAACAGATCGCCGCCGACGCTGCCGAGCGAGATGAAGTTCAGCAGGTAGCAGAGAAAGCCGAGTCGAAAGGCATCGCGCAGACGAAACGGTAGCTCGAGGGCGCGCACCAGGATGTGCCAGCGGAACATCGTGATGGTGACCGCCCCCAGGTAAAACAAGAAGGCGGCCAGGAGCCATGTCCAGGCCTCGCCCGTCGAGGGCAACTGGAATTCCTGGATCGTGGGGTCGCTCTTCGCCTGCCAGACGAGATACCCGATAATGCCAACGGAAATGGCGATCTTGAACAGGTGGGAGAGTATCTTCTTCAACGGATGGCCCGTGCCAGGACGCGAGTTGGTAACGGCGATGCCGGAGGTGTAGGGGAGTCGAATGCCCGCTTGCCCGGAATCCCCCGCGGCCATCGCCTTGACAGTCCAAGGTCGCAGTGATAACCTGCTGTGCTCGCGGGCGAAACCCCCAATGATATAAGGGGTTTGCGTCGCGACCGCCAACGGGGGATTAGCTCAGTTGGGAGAGCGTCTGGCTGGCAGCCAGAAGGTCAGGGGTTCAAGTCCCCTATCCTCCACTTGCAAGTCCAAGGGCAGGCAAAGCATAGGACACTCGCGCCGGGTCGTAAAGGCCACGTGGCGGCGGGGCTCTGGCGATCTTATGCTGTTCTCGCTCGGCCAGTTCGGCGCGAGCCTTTCACGGGGAATTCCGCCCGGGCTCCGCCCCTCTGCGGGCTGCTCGGCAGACTCTTTTGGGGAGCCTACGCGATGGCCCACTGGCAACACCGACCGGAGCCGGCCTGGCAACAGTTCCAGTTCAATCAGCCTTATGCCAAGGGGCTTCAGCGGCTGAAAGAGGAGGTGCTGGCGAAGACCGATTTCGACCCGGCCACGCTCTGGCAGTGGGGCACCATGCAGGCCATGGCGGTCATCGAGATTCTCAAGTCGTGCGAGCGGGCCTTCGGTCGTGACGGGCAGCAGGCGGTTTACGACGCCTTGCGCCGCGTCGGGCTCGATGTGGGCCGGCAGTTGCTGGCAGGCACCGAGAAGCCCGCCGAAATGACCGAGGCCGAGTTTCTCAGCTTTTATGCCACGGTGATCAATCGCATCTGCTACGCTTCGCTCGAGGATCCGAAGATCGACAGCGACCGGCAGGTCAGCTTCGATATTCTCTGGTGTCCGCATCAAGACCACTACCAGGCGTTCGATTGTCGCGTGCAGCGCTACTTCGTCGAAGGGATGATCGAGGCGATGCGCGAGTTCGGCGCGGAACACGGCTTCGACGTGCGGTTCGACACGACGATTCCCGCTGGGGCGCCGACCTGCCATTTCACCATGTGGCGTTCGAACGAACAGCCGAGCGAGGAGCAAACCGCCTGGCAGACGTACACCCTGCAACTGGACCAGAAGGCACTGGACATCGCCCAACGCGAAAAGGCGGCCAGCGGCGAGTCTCATTAAACTTTGAAGGAGCATCGCTCTGGCGACTCGATGGCGAGCCGGAGCGCCCAAGCATGAGCGAGCATTTTGCGGGCAAAGTTGCCCTGGTGACCGGTGGTTCGCGCGGGATCGGCCGCGCGACGGCCCTGCGTCTGGCCTCGGAAGGGGCCGATGTGGCGATCAGCTATGCGACACGCCGTGCGGACGCCGATCGCACGGTCGTCGAATTGCAGGCCCTGGGGCGACGCGCTTTTTGCCATCCCTGCAACGTGGCGAAGCCCGACGAAGTCGAGGCGCTGGTCGCGACGACGCGCGAGCAGCTTGGCCCGATCGATCTACTAGCGCATTGCGGCGCCATCAGCAACGTGCGCGACCACACCGAGCTCGATTACGAGACCTGGCGCGAAACGATCGACGTGAATCTGAACGGAGCGTATCTGGCGGTGTTCGCGGTCAAGGATGAGATGATCCGCCGTGGCTTCGGCCGCATCGTCACCGTCTCGTCGATCGCCGCTTTGCGGCCGCGCAAGATGCAAATTCACTATGCGTCGGCCAAGGCCGGCGTGATAGCCATGACGCGATGTTGCGCCGAGGCGTTTGCCCCGCACAACGTCCGTATCAATTGCGTGGCGCCCGGTCTCGTCGAGACCGAGATGGCACACGTTCTTTCCGCAGAGACGATGCGCCGCGTGATCGAGGAAACGCCCATGCAACGCATCGGCGAGCCGCACGAGTTGGCCAACGTGATTCGCTTCTTGCTGAGCGAAGAATCGAGCTTCATGACGGGGCAAACCGTGGTGGCCTCGGGGGGCCGGGTAACCATTCCCTAAAGGCGCAGCATCAAGACGCAGATGCCCAGGGCAGAACGCCCTGGCGACTTGCAGGCACAAGCTCACGCCGAGTTACTTTTCGTCCGCGGATTTTTCGGATGCGTCGTCTGCGCCGGCACCGGTGTCGCCGTCCGACTGGAGCTCGCGCCAGGGTTTGCCCTGCTGGTAACTAGCGAGTTCTTGCTTGATGTTTTCCTTCAATTCGGCGGGACTCAGGTCGACGGCCTTGGTCGACCATTCCAGGGCCTTTTCCATATCGCCCGCCTCGGCATAGCTGGCGGCGATGGTGCTCAGGATGTAGGCCTCTTTGAAATCGGTAAGCTCGCCCGCCTTGGTGGCCAGTTCGATGGCTCGTTTGCCGTCTCGCAACTTGTCGTCGGGTGAAGTGGCGAGCAGCCAGGCGAGATTGTTCAACAGATTCGGGCTCTCCTGGTGCAACTTCACGGCGGCGTCGTAGTCGGCCAGGGCCTCGGCCTGCTTGCTGATCGAGAGATAGGCGTCGCCGCGGCTGTGCAGCACAAACCAGCTTTCCGGTTCGTACTTGAGGGCCTCATCGTACAGCTCGATCGCCTTCGAGGCGTCCTTCTTCTGACGATAAAGGGCGCCCAATTGCAGTAGCGTCTCGATATCTTCCGGCTGCTGGGCACGCACCTTCTCGAGATCGGCCAGCGCATCGTCCACCTGGCCGTTGCTGGCCAGCAGCACGGCGCGGATGCGGAGCGCCGGCACGAACTCGGGCTGCATGCCGAGTGCCTCATCGATATCGGTCAAGGCACGTTCGATTTTGCCGAGCTGCTGATAGGCCAGCGCTCGGAGCAACAAGGCATCGGCCGTGGCGGGACGCGTCGTGAACACCTGGTCGATGTCTTCGACCGCTTCTTCCGGCTTGGCCTTGGCCAGCCGGACGCGGGCGCGCAGCAGGTGGGCCGACGGATCGTCGGGGGCGAGTTCGAGCGCGCGGTCCAGTTCGGCCAGCGCCTCGTCGAATTGTTGATTCAGGGCGAAGGCCATGCCGAGCAGTTCGTGATTGTCGGCTCGTTCTCTTTCCACTTCGACGGCCAGCTTCATCACCTCGATGGCCTTGGCGAGGTCGCGATGCTCGAGGGCGTGCGCTCCGCGGGCACGGAGGACTTCCGGATCCTCGGGAGCCAGCTCGAGCGCCGTGTCGAGCTCGGCGGCAATTTCCTCGGGCTTTTCTCGCAGCAGGGCCCTTACGACGTGGGCTCGGGCGGCGAGCAGCGTGTCATCGCCGGAGAGGCGGATAGCCTCTTCGGCGGCGGTGCGCGCCTTGTCGCGGTTGCCGTTTGACAGGGCATACAGACGCGAGAGCAGATAGTGGGCGTGCGGTTGTCGATCGTCGAAGGTCAGCGCGTCTTCGAGATCTTGCTGGGCCAGGGCCCGCATGCGTGGGATCTCGACGGCGAGCTGGGCCGGAATCGTGCCGCCAGAGAACAGCACGCCCGTGAGGAGCGTCGCGCGCTGAATCAAGGTTGAGGCGAGCAAGCCCTTGGCGAACTTTTCGTTGTCCGCATCGAGTCCGTCCTGGAGCGACTTCTTGCAAAGCTCGATGACTTGTGACAGCTCGCCCACATTGGTTGCCGAGAGCTTGAGCTCGAGCGCCTGGTCGAGCGCTGCCTGCCCTTCGTTGGCCGCCAGGGCGTGATCGACGGCCCCCAGCGCAAGGAACAGAGCCAGCAGAATCGTGAGAATTGAATGCCGACGCATCGTGTCGAACTCCGTTCTTGGCGGGCGTAATGGGGAGGGAGGGCCGCAAACCTTGGCTAACCCGCACACATTATGCCCATTTGCCCTCGGCGACGCTATGCGAGTCCGATCTGGTGGGGTTGCGCGGCTTGTTTTCGACCGGCGCGCCGCACATCCGGCGCGACCAGCAAAGCCACACGGTGCGCGCGGTTTTCGTGGCGGGCGGAGACTCCCCAGTTCCGCACGCGCGGCGTAGAATCGAAGCAGCGCATGGAAGCACGCGGTCCGCGCCGAGCGTCACGACGCAATCCCCCTCGGGCGCGCAAGAAACACCTGGGCAATCCTCGCTGATTGGCCGCGTTGCTGGGCTTGTTGTCTTGAATCGACATCGTCTTTCGATCCTCGTGCTGGGGCCCGTCCCCATCGTCTGTGCGTCGCTCGCGCTCTCGCGCTGGGCGCGCCCCGAGCTACCGCTCTCTCCGCTCCCCATGGCGGCCGACGTGTTGCCGGTGAATGCCGCGGAACCCTTCACGCTCGACGCGGCCAGCGCCGAGCAGACGTTCGCCGAGCGCACGGCCGGCGCGGTGGCGGCCAATCCGCCTTCTGACAAGCTGGTGACCCAATGCGAGGGCGTGGCGGACGAGTTGACCGGCCGACTGGGCGAAGGCTGCGCCGTGGTGGTTCACGCCCCCTTCGTCATCGGTGGAGACCTGAGCCGCGAGGAACTCGAGGAATGGCATCATCGGACGATCGGTCCAGCCTCGCGGGCGATGGCGAAGAGCTACTTCCGCGTGGCGCCCGATTGCCCGGTCACTGTGCTCCTCTTCCGCGACGAGGCAAGCTACAACCACTATGCCCAGGATCTCTATGGCGAGGCGGGCATCTCGGTGTTCGGCTACTACAAGCCGAGCCAGCGCGTGCTGGTGATGAACATCGCGACCGGGGGGGGGACGCTCGTCCACGAATTGACCCATGCCTTGATGGACTTCGACTTCCCCAAGGTGCCCGACTGGTTCAATGAAGGACTGGCCTCGCTGCACGAGCAGTGTCGCATTCGCGACGATGAGTCGGGCATCGATGGGCTGGAGAACTGGCGCCTGCCGATCCTGCAGCAAGCCATTCAGCAAGGACGCTTGCGGTCGCTGCAGTCGCTGATTGCCGACGATGATTTCCGCTCGGACAACGTCGGCCTGAACTATGCTTATGCGCGTTACTTTTGCCTTTACCTGCAGCGGCAGGACAAGCTCGATGAGTTCTTCCGGCGATTCCGCGCCGATCGCCGGTCCGATGCCCAAGGCGATCAAGCGGTGTTGGCCGTGCTGGCTCCACGGACCTGGGAGGAACTCGATCGAGAGTTTCAGGACTGGGTCATGCAGCTCAAGTGGTAGCAGCCTGCCGCCGCGTGGGCTGGTGTTCCCCGCACGCCATCCTCGCTCGCCCACGGCTCCGTTTGACGATCCGTGCCAGGCGTATTAGGTTACGCGCAATCACCAGCAGGCGTCCTCTGAGGAGACCACGGGATGGATTCGCGCGCATTGTGGCAGCGATACCAGCAGCATTTGTGCCAGTCGAGCGACTTGGATCTCTCGCTCGACATCAGCCGAATGACGTTCGGCGACGATTTCTTCCAGCGGATGGCTCCGGCGATGATCGCGGCCTATCGCGCGATGGACGCGCTCGAAGGAGGCGCAATCGCCAACCCGGACGAGAAACGCATGGTGGGGCACTATTGGCTCCGCGCTCCCGAATTGGCTCCCAGCAAGGAGATCGGCGCGGAGATCACGAGCACGCTTGACCGCATCGAGAAATTCGCCGCCGACGTCCATGCCGGGCGCGTTAAGTCTCCCCGTGGTGGCAAGTTTACCCGCGTGCTGTCGATCGGCATCGGCGGATCGGCCCTGGGACCGATGTTCGTACACGATGCCCTGGGGGATCCGGCCACCGATAAGATGGAAGTCTCGTTCATCGACAACACGGATCCCGACGGCATCGATCGCGTGCTGCGCCGGCTGGCGGGGCATCTGGACGAGACCCTGGCGATCGTGATCAGCAAGAGCGGCGGCACGCCCGACACGCGCAACGCCATGGTCAACACGGCGGCGGCCTACCGTGCGGCGGGACTCGACTTTGGCCGGCATGCGGTGGCCATCACGGGCGAGGGCTCGCACCTCGACCAGCAGGCCGAGGCCGAGCGTTGGGTGGCCCGCTTCCCAATGTGGGATTGGGTGGGCGGACGCACGAGCGAACTGAGCGCGGTCGGCTTGTTGCCCGCGGCGCTGCAAGGGATCGATATCCGGGGCATGTTGGCCGGCGCCGCGGCGTGCGACCAGGTGACGCGCCAGCACGACACCCCCCATAATCCCGCGGCCTTGCTGGCCCTGATGTGGTATCACGCCACCGACGGCCGGGGCAAGAAAGATATGGTCGTGCTCCCCTACAAGGATCGGCTGTTGTTGTTCAGCCGATACCTGCAGCAACTCGTCATGGAATCGCTGGGCAAGCGTTTGAATCTGCAGGGCGAACGCGTCGATCAGGGCATCGCCGTCTATGGCAACAAGGGCTCGACCGACCAGCACGCCTTCGTGCAGCAGTTGCGCGACGGCGTGAACAACTTCTTCGTGACCTTCATTCGCGTGCTCGAAAGTGGCGGCGACGCCGTCGAGGTCGAGCCGGGCATCACGGCCGGTGACTATCTGCACGGCTTTCTGCTCGGCACGCGCGAGGCGCTCTTCGGCAATGAGCGGCAGTCGATGACGATCACGATTCGGCGCGTCGAGGCGCGGACGATTGGGCTTTTGATCGCGCTGTTCGAACGGGCCGTGGGGTTTTACGGTTCGCTGGTCGGCATCAATGCCTATCACCAGCCGGGGGTCGAGGCGGGCAAGAAGGCCGCCGCGAGCGTGCTCGCGCTGCAGAACAAGGTGGTGGCGGCGCTGGGGTCCGAGGCCCAGACGGCCGAGCAGGTGGCCGCCGCGATCGGCGCCGCCGACGCGGTCGAGACGGTCCACGCCCTGCTCGAGCATTTGGCGGCGGATGGGCGCGCGAAGCTCGCTGCCGGTATCAAGCCGGGCGAACAAGCATTCGCGGCGATCTCCTGAGCGTCGAGCTCTTCTCGGATTAGGATGGACTGATTACTTCAAACCGTGCCGCGACGGCACACGCGTTTGCAGGAGCCATCCTTGTCCGAAACGGTGGGCGACCTTGTTGTCTTGGCCTTGATCGCGCTGGCGCCGGTCGTGCTCTTCGTGGCGTCGTGCGCGGCCGTGCGCTACTACCGGCGCAGCCAGGGAGGGCGCCGTCGGTGGGCGTGGCTGGCGGGACAGCTTTTCATCACCTTGTTTTTGCTCTCGCTGATCTTGGCCGGCGCCGAGCTGTATTACCGGTTTTTCTACGACGAAACCGACGTGCTCGACATGTCGAAGGCGTCGAAGCGCTGGCACGCGCGGCACTATCAGTTCAACAACCTCGGCTTCCGCGACAACGTCGACTATGCCAACCGCCCGCAGCCGGGGCGCTGGCGCGTCACCGTGCTGGGCGATTCGTTCACCGCCGCTGCGGGAGTGCCGCAGGTAGAAGATCGCTTTGTCAATCGTCTGCGCGCGATGCACCCCACCGACTGGGAGATTCATAGCTTCGGTGAAAACGGCGCCAACACGGGACGCGAGTGGTATCTGCTGCAAACGGCGCTCATCAAAGGCTATCGCACGAACTTCGTGCTCGTCGCGTATTGTCCCAACGATATCAGCGACTTGATGCCGGGCTGGGACCAAGTTGGTCTGCGGATCAAGCAGCGATACGACGAGCTCCCCTTCCTGGCCCGGCACAGTTACTTCCTCAACACGTTCCTTTCGCGGCGTATCGCGGCCACGGACCCCGACGCGGCCAGTTACTATCCGCAGATCGCCAAGGCATACGACAGCGATTTATGGCGCACTCACAAAGAGCGTCTGCAAGGGCTGCAGCAGTATTGCCTGCAGCGCGGCATGGGATTCGCCATCGTGCTGTTTCCGTTTCTGCACGATCTCGAGGACCCGGCGTTCGCGCGCATTCAGGACCAACTGCGCACAGAATTGGCCTTCGCCCCGGTGCTCGATCTGAGGCCGCTATTCCTGCAACAGCCAAGCGAGCATTGGGTGGTGAACGCCCACGACGCTCACCCGAACGAGGCGGCCCACGCCGTGGCTGCCCAGGCGATCGAGCAATTCTTGCGCGAACTTTGGCTGCCAGCGAGCGGCATGGCGCCGACACCTTGAGTGGCCGGGACCTAATCGTTGGCCGTGACGCTTGCCACGGGGATGGCTTCGTGCCGGGATGGCAGGGCCGAGTGGGCGTCGTGCTCGTCGTCGACGATTTCTTCCTCGGTGTCGTCGTGCCACTCCTCGAGCACCTCGCCCCGCATGCCGATCAACTCCTCGGCCGCGTGGTAACGCGATTTTACGCCGGGCTGCGGATAGAGTCCCCCCCCGATGATCAGCAGCGAGAGGGAGAGGACCGCGATCTTTTCCGGCAACTGGCTGCGCAGATTGATCGAGGTGACGTGCCGCGTGCCCGTGAAGATGCGGAAGTAGACCTGCAGCACGGCCAGGCCATTGAGTGCCGCCACGATCACCACGGCGCCGCCGATCAAGGGATAGGCCTGCACGGCGCCATCGACGAGCAACTCGGCGCCGATGAAGCCGATCGTGCCCGGGAAGCCAATGCTGGCCAGCCCCGTGAGCAAGAAGAAGACCGCCAGCATGGGCGTATGTTCGTACAGCCCGTGAAATTCTTGGAGCGAAAGACGACCCGTGCGTGCCTCGAGGCAGCGCAAGGTGAGCCCGAACCCCAGCAGCGAGAGCCCGACCGAGAGCCAGACGCACAGGGCGCCCGTCAGGCCGATCGGCGTGGCGATTTCGAGGCCGACCAGCACGAGCGAGGCATTGCTCAGGAACATGTAGCAGAAAAAGCGGCGCGCTTCGCGCTGCACGAGCGACATGCCAGCCGCGTAGATCGCCGTGACGAGCGACAGAATGGCGATGCTTTGCAGGGCCCACTGTGGAGCGATGGGCAGCACGAGACGCATGGCCGCGTAGGCGCCCACCATCGGCGTGACGGTGAGAATCGCCGTGCCGAAGCTGGCGTTCTCGAAGAGGTCGGTGATCCAGATGTGGACCGGCACGACACCGCTCCGCAACAACACGGCGGCCATCAGAAGCGATACGCCGGCAATCCAAGTGGGATCTTCGATAGCGTTTCGATCGACGAGCCACTGCCCCGCCACGAGCAGTGCGATGTACACTCCCATGTGCAATGCGTAGACGCGAATCGGCCGGCCGCGCTGAATCAATTCCCAGCCGGGTAGAAGCGTGCCGGCCGCCAGCAGGGCGATGACGGCCCAGGGATGCTGGCAGCTCAAGGTCGTCAGCAGGATCGCTTCGCCGGCCAGGGCGCGCGAGAAGGAAAATCGCTCCAGCTTGGTCAGGGACGTGGAGAGGATCGTCAGAAAGTAAAGCAACGCCGCGAGCGGCAGCAGCGGCGCGCTGAACTCGTCGATGACGATGATGTCGTTGCCGGCAAAGTCGGCCACGAAGTCCCCCAGGTCGTGCGCCTCGAATTGCTCGAGGATGCCGAAGTCCTGCCAGGCGCCGACCGTACACAGCAGCGCGAAGCCCGAGAAGATGAGGGCCAGGCGCATCGCTTTGTTCGGTTCGCGCAGGCGGTTGACCCAGACCGAGCCGATCACGAGCGAGACGAGCGTCAGCTCGAGCCAGGGAAGATGCAACTCGATCATTTGGATTCCTCTTCCCAGGCCGCGGTGGCAGGCACGAGATCCGACTCGCGCGACTGTGCTCCGGAGAGTAGATCGGTCCAGCGACGTTCCGCGGCGTCGCACCAACGAAAGACATGCACGAAGGGGCGCACGATATAAGCGTCGAGCAAGGCATCGAAGTAGCCTCGTTCGAACGATAGCCGATAGAGCCGCAGCCGCAGTGCGGGGGACAAACGTCCCGTCCACGAAAGCTGGCTCTGCGGCAGGTGAGCGCCGATGGCATTTTCAATGCTACGGTAATCTCGCAGCAGGTTCGGGGCCCGTAGCAATTGCAACGTTCGCAGGCAGGCATGCCCGATGATGTGAATCAGGGCGATATAGCGGAAGCCGAAGCCGATCTCGGCCGTGATAATGCCCACTTGCGTCAGCGACGCGAAGGCCAGTGCGCTCTTGACATCGGACTGCACGCGGCCGATCAACGTGCCGAACAACGCCGAGGCCAGCCCCAGCACGACGACCGCGGCGCTCAACAGGTACGATTGATCGAGCAGCGGCGCGGCCCGCAGCAACAACAGCGCCCCCAAGTGTACGGAGAGGGCGCCGTAGAACACGGCGCTCGAGGGAGTCGGGCCTTCCATGGCACGCGGCAACCAGCCGGAGAAGGGAATCAAGCCCGACTTGCCCGCCGCCGCGATGAGCAGCAGCAGGCCGATGACGAGGGCCTGGTTGGAATTCAGTGCGGCCTGGCCTTCGGGCCAGGCGCCCATGCCCATCAAGGCGCTGAAGTCGCCTTCGCCGGTGACGTGGTGCATGGCGACGGCGGCGATCAGGAAGGCGGCGTCCGCCACGCGGTAGACCGACCAGATGCGCTGACCGTTGAGCACCGGCGAGGGACGCTCGTGGAAGTAGGCCACCAGCAAGGCAGATGAAAGGCCGACGAGCTCCCAGCCGAGGAACAAGGTTTCGATCGTACCGGCCAGCGAAGCGACCACCATGCCCAGCAGGAACATCGCATAAAACAAAAAGAAGCGATGGTATCCCTGCTCGCGATGCAAGTAACGGTTTGCAAAGGCGCCGACGGTTCCCACCAGTGCGTACGAGAGAATCAGGAAGGGAACTGACAGCCGGTCGAAGACGAATTTGAGGTGGAAGTGAAAATGCTGCTCGGGAATGACGACGAGATTGCCGAGATCGACCGGCACGTAACGCGTGTCCCACCAGAGCATCAGCACGAGCATCAAGGTCGAGGCGAGAAGCCCCGTGACGACGGCCAACTCGGTCGAGCGCGAGGTGATGCGTTCCGTCAGCGGGCGTCCGGCCATCGCCGTTCCGCCCAACAGGGCGAATAAGGCCGCGGGGCACAGCACGACCACGTAGCCAATCGCGGTGTAGAGCGTTTCGTGGTTCATGACTGGGCCTCTGTCGGACGAGTGGCCAAGGGCGTGGGTTCGATCGACGCGAAACCCAAGTGGTCGCGCCAACCGCGGTACCAGTCGATCGAGTGCTGCACCTGGGGCAGTTCGGTCGATTCGACGGAATAGGGCTCGAACTGGCCGTGGTGATAGATGAGAACCGAGCCAGATTCGGGGTGGATCAAGGCGAGCTGAACCCATTCTCCGCGCACCAGGCGATCGATGGTCGGATGCCGCGACATGATCGAGAGCATGGCTTCGGGACTCGTTTCGATGACGAACAAGATCCGCACGGGTTCGTGAATCTCGATCATCTGCTGTGACAGGCCCGTTCGCAGGTCGCTCGCGGCCCCTTCCATCACGCCCAAGAGGGACGTGATGTTATGGGGAAGCTTCGATCCGCAGCCATACGCCCGCGTGTCGACGCAGGAGAAGTAGTATTCAAGACTGATTCCGGCACAGACCGGAATCGCCGCGTGCAAGATGCGGAGCAGAATCGTGGTTTGCTCATCGTCCTGAGCGGGATCGTAGGAGGTGAGAAACACGCGCCGGTCGACAAAGAGCCCGCGACTCCAATCGCGCCGCCCGACGAAGCACAGGGCGTTGCTGGCGTGATTGTATTCCGGGCGGGCTTGCGACAGATCTTCGGAGCGGGCCTCGACGTGGCGCAAGGCGGCCTCGGGTGTCAGCGTCAGATCTGCCGACTCGAAGCGGCGGCAGCGTTCGTGGGCGTTGCGGCGACGCGCCTCGTCGATAACCTGCCGGGCGTGATCGAAGTCGTCGCGGTGGGAGTTCGGCAGTCGATCGAGATCGTGGTACTGGAGGTTGTCGTCGCACGTGTTGTGAAACGCGCCGATGAAATACACTTCGGGCGGAACCAACAATCCGTTCCGCGCCATCAAGGCCCGCACGCGTGGATCGTTAGCCATTTCGGCGAAGGCGCGTGCATTCGGTCCGCCGCGACCGCCGCTGCAGGCGCCGCAGTTGTAGGCCGATTCGTGCGGGTTGTTGAGACTCGATGAGCCGTGCCCCGTGATGATGATCAGCCGAGCCAGGCGCGACGTCAGCCCGATGTCGCGCAGGATGCGTTCGACGATTTCCGCCATCTCGGCGACACTGTAGCCGCAGTGGCCCGGTTCGGGGCTGGGTGGCTCGGCCGAGCGTTCGATGACCAGCCGCGTGATGGGGGGCGGTTGTACGAAACGACCAAAGGTCCGGGAAATCTGGGCCGTGAGGCGCGGCAACAAGACGCGGGCCACAAGCGGGAACGAAGCAAAGGAGCCGATGATCGCCGTGAGCACACCGCCGAGAAAACCGCGGCTGCCCAGGTGAAAGCGATGCGAGGCGTGCCCCAGCACGCGACGCGTTTCGGCGCGGCGACGATTCGACTGCTCGAACGAATAGGCAACTTCTTCGCGGACGAAGTGCTTGGGCTTGATGATGACCGGGCAGAGGGGCAAATCGTGCGCGTCGGCCAGACCGCGGTAGTACATGGCGACGCCATAGAAACCGGCCGCCGAATAGGTTTCGCAGGCCGGTTCGACCTCTTCCAGATGACGGCGGAAAGATTCTTCACGGTCGTCGATGCAGGTGACGATTTGAAAACGCGGCTGTTCGAGGGGGGGCGTCAAGCGCGTGGAATGGGCAATCAGTGCGTCGAGCGCGCGATTGCGATAGCGACGCTCGTACGCCAGATGGTAGATACGGCGTCGTTCGATGCTCGAGAAGTCGTCGACTTCGCGCACCAGTTGCGTCCACTCATTGCGCGACAAGCGCCATAGTTCCTCGGCACTCCAGCCACGCACCTGCGCCAATTGAAACAGCATGAACGCGCGGCGATCGATGCCCAACTGCGGCAGGGGTTGCACCTTGGCTCGCAGGATCGTCTCGAGCGATCGCAAGGGACCGCGGTACCCGAGGGCGTTCTGCGCGGCGTAGGCCAAGGCCAGTCGCTCGAGTATCAGACGCACGGCCAGGTAGCCCACGAGTGTGCCGGCCGGCGCGGGATGGACCGTCCATTCGGCGTTCGTCTCCATCTGCCAGAGCATGCCGGCCCAGCCGGGCAGCGCGAGCAACGTGGCCTGGATGTACTCGTCCATATCCGCCAGGTCGACGCCAAGCAAATCGAGCGATTCGGCGATCGACTCCATCGGGGTCGTGCCGGCGCGCGCGAGTCGCTGCAACTCGGCAGGCAGGTCTCGCATCCATTCGCGGACCGGTCGACTGTCCTGGTAGAGCGCGGTGAACGCTTGGAAGAATCCTTCGTCGCGATGGGGCAGCAGCCAGGTGGCAAGGCCCTGATCGAGAAACGCGGCGCAGAAACGTCTGAGGATTTTATTGACCAGGCTGTCGATGTCTTGGCCGGCGACTTGCCACAGCAGATCGCGTTGGCGGACGAATCGCTTCTCGTGACGCGTGTTGCGCGGCACGCTCTCGACTCCCTGACGACAGATGCGCCACAGCAAGTGCAGGGTGAAGGCCTCCCAACGCGTTTCATTCCATAGCTGGATGTCGTCGGCACGGAATTGCTGAAACAATCCGCCGACGAGTTCCTGCAAACGTGGGTCTTGCCTCGTGTAACCGTTGCGCAGGTCGCGCATGGCCCAGTGACGCGTCTTGCCTACGGCACGCAAGCGTTGTTCGGGGCGGACATCGGCCATGAAGTGCCACAGCGCTTTCGACGCAGCCATATACCAGCGCATTTCCGATTCTGTGCCTTGTTGCAGCGGATGCTGCAGCATCGCCAGTCGGAGTTGAAAGCGTGTGCCAAGCATGCCGATGAGACGATCGCCATCGTCGTCGAGGTCTTCCAGCAGCACGGCGGCAAGATCTTGTGGCAGGATGCGGCCCCGAGCCAGCTCCGCGCGGTAGCGGCTCTCGGGCAAGTAGGCCTCGCCACCGTAAGTGACGGTACCGTGCGCGACCGCTTCATCAAAGTGGCGATCTTCAAAAGCGTGCAAGGTGTTGTGATGGACGAAAACAGAAATCGGGCCTTGCGAGGGCAGCAGATGGCTCGCGTGATCGAGAGCGTGGCGAACCGCGTTGAGGCGGTCGTGGAACTTGCTGTGCGCGCGAGCACGCTCCTCAGAGGCGGCAACATGGGTCACGGCCAGTACCTTTGATGGAAAGTTTCGGACCGCGATCGAAGGGCGGATCGCGTCAGTCTGCCAGAGGTGGCGGAGTCGAACCAGAAGGCATGCATGGCACCACGAACTTCGACAATCGAACGAGACATTTCCACGCCGCGTTGAGTGGTTGGTTCGACAGACAACGCGACGAGCGAAGCGGCGGGATGGCAGGTGGGAGTTGTCTTCTAGTATACGTCTCTTCGGCCTGCTACCGAATGGCGCTCCTGCTTACAAATCCTTAATCTCGATAGCGTGCGGCGCAGAGCGTCGATGGAGCTTCATGTCGGCGCGCGTGGCGCCGCCGAAAGTGGCGGAAATGTCGCATAAAAAAGGTGTTTTCACGCGCTTCGTAGCTTGCGGATTTGTAATCAACTGCGCCCTTTCCGTGATGCCGTTTGAATGAGATTATTGAGGCGCGGGCGGACACTCCAGCATCCTCTTGTCGGTGGTCTACTTTCATGGTCGATCAAAGCATGACGGTTCCTCGCGGTGATGCGCAGGGCTTCGGGAAATACTTTCGCCAAGACTTTCTCTCTGGCTTTCTGGTGTTTCTCATCGCCCTGCCCCTCTGTCTCGGAATTTCGCTCGCTAGTGGATTTCCACCGTTGGCCGGCATCTTTGCGGCGATCATCGGATCGATCCTGACCACTTTCATCAGCAATTCGGAAATGACGATCAAAGGTCCCGCCGCGGGCTTGATCGTGATCGCGATCGGTTGCATCGAAGAGTTCGGCGGCGATGGCATGACCGGCGGCTTTACGGCGGCCGACATGTCGGCCTACAAGATGACGCTAGCCGTCGGCGTAGCGGCGGCGGTGTTGCAGATTCTGTTCGGCATCTTCCGCGCCGGCGTTCTCGGCGAGTTCTTTCCCGTCTCGGCCGTACACGGCATGTTGGCGGCGATCGGCATCATCATCATCAGCAAGCAGGTGCCGGTGGCGTTGGGGGTCGAGGCAAAGGGCGATCCGCTCGATCTGCTTGGCCGTATTCCCGAGTTCATCATGGAGGCGAATCCGGCGATCGCATTGATCGGCGGCATCAGCTTGATCGTCATGTTCGTCTGGCCGCTGATTCGCGGTCGCTTGGGCTTCTTGAAGGTGGTTCCCTCGCCGCTGATCGTGCTGGCCGTGGTCGTGCCGATGGGCTGGGGCTTCGACCTGCTGCACGACCACTCTTATTTTCTGCAGGGCCACAAATATCAACTCGGCGAGCAGTACCTGGTGCGGATGCCCAGCCGCATGTTCGGCATGTTCGACGAGATCGCCTTTCCCGACTTCTCGGCGCTGAAGCTGCCGGTGGCCTGGAAGTGGGTGATGATGTTCTTCATCGTGGGTAGCCTCGAATCGCTACTCAGCGCCAAGGCCATCGATCTGATCGACCCCTGGCGCCGCAAGACGAGCATGGACCGTGATATGGCCGCCGTAGGCGTGGCCAACCTGGCCGCCGCGATGGTCGGGGGGCTACCGATAATCTCCGAGATTGTCCGCAGCCGCGCGAATATTGACAACGGCGCCCGAACGCGATTCGCCGACATGTGGCACGGCGTGTTCCTGTTGGCGTGCGTCGCGTTGATTCCGACCGTGCTGCACATGATTCCGCTGGCGGCCCTGGCGGCGATGCTGATCTACACCGGCTCGCGTCTGGCGCATCCGTCCGAGTTCATGCATGTCTATCACATCGGGCGGGAACAACTGGTCATCTTCGTGACGACGATCATTGCCGTGCTGGCGACCGACCTGCTGATCGGCATCGCCGTCGGCATCGCGATGAAGATGTTCATTCACATTCTGAATGGCGTTCCGATCGGCTCCTTGTTCAAGCCCTACCTCGACGTGACCGACGTGGACGAGAGCACCTGCATGATCTCGGCCCATCACTCGGCGGTATTCAGCAACTGGATTCCCTTCCGTCGCGAGATCGAGCACATCGGCTTCGTAAAGCGCAAGAATCTGATTGTCGATCTCTCCGAGACGAAGTTCGTCGATCATAGCGTGATGGACAAGCTCATCACCATGCAGCGCGACTTCGAACAGGAGGGGCTATCGCTCGAAATCACCGGCCTCGAGACGCACCGTGGATTGTCGGATCACGAGGCCGCCGCGCGCAAGCGGGGCGTGGCCCGCGTGCGGCGCGTTACCGTGACGACCGATGCCAAGCTCGAGCGCTGGCTCGAGGACGAGTTCGTCCAACGCGGGGCAACCGGCTATACGGTCATTCCCTGCTCGGGCGCCGGTCGCCGGCTCATCGCCGGTGGCGAGCCGCCGGTGAACTCCCAGATGCGGATCGAAGTGATCTGCACCAACGAGGTTTGCGAGCGGATTCTCGCCTTCCTTCGCAAGGAGGTTCAGCCCGAGCACCACGTAACGGCCTGCGCCGAAGTGGTCGAGGTCGTGCGGTTGGGGCAGTTCCTCAGCGATTCCAACGGCTACACAAACGGCTCCCTCAGCCAAAACGGCAGTAGCAATGGCCACGCCAAGACGGCTGAAGTGATCCAGCAATGTTAGACGTTCCAGCCATGGAACTTTGACGTCTGACGGCGTCTGCCCGCGTTTTCCCACCACGCGGGTGCCGCCGGCGCTAGGCTCGATGCAAGAACATCCGCTTGCTCAATCTGCAACGGTCGATGGCCTGACGATCACGCCTGCGCTGAATACGGTGCTCGAGTCGGTACAGTTGCCGGCCCAGCACGCGGCGATCGATCGCCGTGCGGTGTTCATTTGCGGGCTGGCCGCGCTGTTGGGATTCGTTGCGGCCTTCGTGGCGCAGGCCCTGCTGTTACTGATCGCGCTGGTAACGAACCTGGCCTTCTTCGGACGACTCTCGTTCGTCGACGTCGTGCCTGCCGCCGCCGTGCCGAATCTGGGCTGGTGGGTCGTGCCGATTCCCGTGCTCGGAGCGCTGGTCGTTGGTCTGATGGCTCGCTTCGGTTCGAAGGCCATCCGCGGTCACGGTATTCCCGAGGCCATGGAGCAGGTGCTGACGAATGAAAGTCGCATTCCGGCCCGCATGACGTTTCTCAAGCCGATCTCTTCGGCCATTTCGATCGGCACGGGAGGCCCGTTTGGCGCCGAAGGGCCGATTATTGCCACGGGAAGCGCGCTGGGGTCGGTGCTGGGCCAGGCGATTCACGTGTCGACCTCTGAACGCAAGACGCTCTTATCGGCCGGAGCGGCGGCGGGCATGGCGGCCACGTTCGGCAGCCCCGTGTCGGCGGTGCTGCTGGCGATCGAATTGTTGCTGTTCGAGTATCGTCCCCGTTCGATCATCCCGGTGGCACTGGCGGCAGTCATGGCGACGGGGGTGCGCGGGATCTTCGAAGGGATGGAGCCGGTCTTCGCGATGCCGAACCTGGCGCAACCCAGCATCGCGGCCCTGCTTGCCTATGTGTTGATTGGGGCGTTGATGGGGATCGTGGCCGTCGCGGTGACGCGTATCGTTTATGCCATCGAGGACGGTTTCGAGCGACTGCCGCTGCACTGGATGTGGTGGCCCGCCATCGGCGCCGTCGCTGTGGGAATCGTGGGCTATTTCGAGCCCGATACGTTGGGCGTGGGCTACTACAACATCCGCGATCTGCTCTCCAATCGCCTGCCGGTGGCCACGGTGATCTTCCTGTGCGGAATGAAGTTTCTGTCCTGGTCGATTGCTCTGGGTAGCGGGACGTCGGGGGGGACGCTGGCCCCGTTGTTCACGATCGGCGGTGGCGTGGGGGCAGCGCTGGGTTCGGCGATCGCACTCGTGGCGCCCGCTCTGGGGGTCGACCCGCGCATGGCGGCGCTGGTGGGCATGGCGGCGATGTTTTCTGGCGCCTCGCGTGCCATGCTGGCCTCGGCAGTCTTCGCGTTCGAGACGACGCTGCAACCGCTGGGCCTGCTGCCGCTGATGGGAGGCTGTGCGGCCGCTTACCTCGCGGCCAGCCTGGTGATGCGCAATTCGATCATGACGGAGAAAATTGCGCGGCGCGGCGTGCGCACTCCGCACGAATACCTTGCCGATCCACTCGACCAGATCCTGGTGCGTGACGTAGCCGTGCGGCAGGTCGTCTCGTTGCTCGTCTCGGACCGCGTCACCGACGTGCTCGAGCGGATGCTGGTGCGGGCCGATCATCTTCATCCGGTCTACCCGGTGCTCGACGCACGTGGCGTGCTGGTGGGGGTCGTCGCGCGAAGAGAGTTGTTGAACCCCGATTATCAAGGCACGTCTACCGTGGCCGACCTGATCTGCCGCAGCCCGCGTTTCGTCTACGAAGATTGCAGCGTCCGGCAGGCGGCCGATCATATGCTGAATCATGGCGTGGGGCGCCTGCCAGTCGTCACTCGTGCGGCGCCGCACCGCCTGGTGGGGATCGTGACCCGGCGCGATATTCTCTCGGGCTACCGTCGCCGTTTGCGCGAAACGGTACACGACCGTCCCACCCTGCCCCTGTTTGGCCGTGTGCCCCGGCCGAACGGCCCGGGCTGACCGTTGTTGCCCAGTCGGATCTCAATTTGGGGTGAATCGTTCGATTTCTGGCCGAGTCTCGGCAAGCAGCATTTCCCCCTGCTGGCGTTGCCGTTACCCTGTCAGGCATGAGCACTTCCGCAACGACGCCGAATCCTGCCGGTCCGCTGAACCCCAGTTCGATCGTGCGCGATCTGCTGGCAGGGACGGTGGTGTTCCTGGTGGCCTTGCCCCTGTGCCTGGGGATCGCGCTGGCGTCGAACGCGCCGCTGATCTCGGGGATTATTGCCGGGATCGTGGCGGGCATCGTGGTGGGGTTGGTCAGCGGCTCCCAAGTCAGCGTTAGCGGACCTGCCGCCGGTTTGACCGCCGTCGTGGCTGCGCAGATCGCGGTCTTGGGGTCGTTTCAGGCGTTTCTGCTGGCGGTGGTCATCGCCGGCGTGATGCAGATCGTGCTGGGACTGATGCGGGCCGAGTTTATCGCGGCCTTTTTCCCCACCAGCGTCGTCAAGGGATTGTTGGCCGCGATCGGCCTGCTCTTGATCTTGAAGCAGTTGCCTCACTTGCTGGGTGACGACACCGATCCGGAAGGGGAAATGTCGTTCTTCCAGCCCGACATGGAGACCACCCTGACCGAGGTGCTGGATCTCCCTTTCCATATTCACCCAGGCGCGACGGCCATTGGTCTGTCGTGCATTGGGCTGTTGATTTTGTGGGACCGCTGGCCGGCCCTCAAGCGAATGACCTTGCCGATTCCGTTGGCGGTGGTTGCGCTGGGCATTGCCATCAGCGTGTTGCTCGATCGTATCGGCGGCAAGTGGGCCATTGGTCCCGAGCACCTGGTGCAGGTGCCTGTGGCGCAGACGCTTTCCGATTTTTTTGCCTTTCAAGAGCTGCCCGATTTTTCGCAGTGGCGCAACCCGGCAGTCTATCTGGCCGCGTTGACGATCGCGTTGGTGGCATCGCTCGAATCGCTGTTGAATCTGGAGGTGATCGACAAGCTCGATCCGCGCCAGCGCACGTCGCCGCGGGGGCGCGAGCTCGTCGCCCAGGGGGTGGGCAACGTGACCACGGGCCTGCTGGGGGGGATTCCCGTCGCGACCGTCATCGTGCGCAGCTCGTTGAGCATCAACTCGGGAGCGCAGAGCAAGCTGGCGACGATCTTCCACGGCGGGTTGCTGTTCGTCTCCGTGATGGCGCTGCCGACGTGGCTGAATACCATTCCGCTCGCGTGCCTGGCGGCGATCCTGATCGTCACGGGGGCCAAGCTTGCCAGCCCCCAACTCGTGCGGCAGATGTGGGCGGCCGGCCGGTACCAATTCGTCCCCTTTGTGGTAACGGTCGTGGCGATCGTCTTCACCGATTTGCTGACGGGCATCCTGGTCGGCCTGGCTGTGAGTATCAGCTTCATTCTCAATAGCAACCTGCGGCGGCCGTTGCGCCGCGTGGTCGAGAAGCACTTGGGGGGGGACGTGCTGCACATCGAGCTGGCCAACCAGGTCAGCTTCTTGAATCGAGCCTCGCTCGCCAAGGCGCTCGACAACGTGCCCCGCGGCGGGCACGTGCTGCTCGACGCCCAAGGGACCGACTATATCGATCCCGACGTGCTCGACATGATCCGCGACTTCAAGTTGAAGAAGGCCCCCGCGCGCCAGATCGAAGTCAGCCTGGTCGGGTTCCGCAACAAGTACCAATTGCAGGACCAGATTCACTACGTCGACTACTCCACGCGCGAACTGCAGAAGAACGTCACGCCGGCGCAGGTACTGCAGATCTTGAAGGAGGGGCACGAGCGCTTCCGACGAGGCCGGCGTTTGAATCGCGATCTGGGCCGACAAGTGTTAGCCACCGCGGCCGGTCAGCATCCGCTGGCCGTCGTGCTGAGTTGCATCGACTCGCGCACGCCGGCGGAGCTCGTGTTCGATCTGGGGGTGGGAGACATCTTCAGCGTGCGCATCGCCGGCAACGTCACCAGCCGCAAGATTCTGGGCAGCATCGAATATGGTTGCGCCGTCGCCGGAGCAAAGCTGATCCTGGTGATGGGGCACACCCGTTGCGGCGCCGTGTCGACCGCTGTGAATCTCTACGACATCACGCAGCCGGTGGCCGATGTGACGGGTTGCCAGAATGTCGAGACGGTGCTCGGCGAGATCCAGAAGTCGATCGACCGCGATGAATTCGCGGCGCAAAGCAGCGGATCGGACGCGGAAAAAGAGGCCTACACGAACGGCGTCGCGCGCGCCAACGTGCGACATTCGGTGGCCAGCCTCGTGCAAGAGAGCGAAACGCTTGCCGAGCTGGTGCGCCTGGGGCGGATCGCCATCGTCGGCGCCATGTACGACGTCACCACCGGCGAGATGCATTTTTTGGACGACGAGCCCGAGGGAATGCTCGGCATGTTGACGAGCCACCAGGCTGGCTGAAGCCGTCGGGCGTTTCTTCGCCCGCTCCCCCACTCTATACTCGCAGGCAGACCCGCCCTGGCCGCGCAAGGTCATGTTCGACCTGCGCCGCGTCTTTTGTTCTAGGGGAGCCCTGTCATGCTCGACCGTTTCATTACCGTGGCGATTTCCGTCGCGGCCACGCTGGGAGTGATGTACTTTGTGCCACCGCGTATGGACCAGCTCGACGTCGATCGGCTCATCGTGCGCGAAGAGCTGATCGTGTCGGATACCGGTGAGCCGTGGGAAAAAGGATTCGAGGACCAGCAGATCGCCCGCGGCGTTTATGCCCGAGCGCTGCACGATGGTCCGGGCGGTTTATGGGTCAGGAGTCGCTTGATCAAGGGCGAGATCGACGATCCGTTCGACGATCGCTTCCACGCCCTCGAGCGCGATGGGACGCTGCGCACGGCGCCGGGACACATTTCGTGGAATGTGTGGCTCGATGGCAACTGGCGACAAATGGCCATCATCCAGGGAGAGGGGCTCGAAATGTCCGAAATTCCGCTCGAACAATGGAACGGCGGCACCCACCCCGGGCGCCTGCGATTCCAGACCTTTCGACCAGGTCATACCGAGCCCCTGACGGATGCGCTGATTGGCCAGGGCAAGATGGCGATTGGCGGTGGCGGATACGGCGGAGGCGGTCTTCCATACGCGACCGACGTGTTGCAACTTGTCGGCGGCGAAGTGCGCCACGTACCGCTCGAGACTCCCTCGGCTCCGCGCGTGGTGCAGGACGACGGACGTGGCGAGCACCGCTACTCGCTTGTGGCGATCGGCGCGCAGGGCCATCGCAGCGCGCCATCGCCGACGGTGAGTTCCGGCGGACGCGCACGGCTGGCCTGGGATAGCGTCGCCGGGGCCGACGCCTATGTCGTGCTGCGCGATGGAAAGGAAGTTGCAGGGCCGCTGCGAATCGAAGGATCCGAAAAAATATGGCAGGATGCGACGTCCCCGTAACGCCACGCTTCAACCCCGGGCGCGTGGGGCGGTCTGAAGGAAACCAGTTTGGTCGTCACTTGGATCGGTGCTTGGTCGTTGAGAGACCGGCAGCGGGCGAAAGCGGGCTTTTTAGCCGGTATCGCAGGGAAAATACCGGGCCCGTTGCCGAAATCGAGTTTGGCACGCAGCTTGCATTAGCAAAGAAGCGGTGACTGTGAGGCGTCGCCAGAGCGAATGCTCGCCCGAGCGTCTATCCCAGTTCGATAGACCACGGAATCGCTCGATCGGTTTGGGAAAAACTGCTCACGCAGAAAGACCCAAGTAGATCGAAAGAATCCGTAAGAAAGAGAACTGGGATAGACTTTCGGGCGAGTTCGCTTTTGTAGGCAGTCCACGCGGCAAGCTTCCAGACGCTTCCTGTCCGCGCCCAAAGAAACGCACCCGGCAGAACGTCTTGTTCCGCCGGGTGCGTGCATTTCTACAGCAAGCCGACTAGCCCTGGGGAGCTGCCGGAGCAGCGCCAGCATCGCACGTCCCGCAGGAATCGCCACACGAGGTGGTTCCGCAATTCGTCGGTGTACACGAGGTCGTACGGTGGCAACGCGCGACATGGCAGCGCGAACGCTTGCAGCGACCACGACGGCATCCAGCTTCGGCTTCGCCGACCGGGACCAGGGTCGTCAGCGTTACGGCCAACAGCATGATTGCCACAGTGAACCATCGACTCATCGAACTCTCCTTCACAAACAACTCCGTTGAAAACTGGACGCGTCCCGCACCGCTTCGCCAGAAGCAGCCGCCTCTAAAACGAGA
The DNA here is from genome assembly GCA_019636335.1 of Pirellulales bacterium. Classification (NCBI taxonomy): domain Bacteria; kingdom Pseudomonadati; phylum Planctomycetota; class Planctomycetia; order Pirellulales; species Pirellulales bacterium. The sequence goes on along the minus strand of JAHBXR010000010.1, from coordinate 6,279 downwards.
GACTCTGATCGGCGATGCGATCAGAGAGAGCGCCGCATGCCGCGTCGGCAGACCGACGTCGATCGGCCCCCGCATGATAACGGCGTCGACTCGCATTGCACATGACGTGCCGGCGGCGGATTGCCGACGATATTTGCGTACCAACACTGTAGAAGTTCGCCGATGTTACAGCGAGGGGCTTTGCGTGTTGACCAATTCGGGCAATGTTACCGCGGGACGGGAAACTTCCTGCTCGAGCGAAGGACGCATTGGCTTGATAGGGGGATTGACAGATACGGCTCGTCCCTGTTTTGCCGATTCATACAACGCTTCGATGATCTGCACGTCGGCTAGACCTGCCTGGCCGCACGGTTCGGGACGCGCCCCGGTGAGCACGCCATTCGAAAAGTAAATCAGCTCGGCCGCGAACTGATCGCGCCAAAGACTTGACATTTCGATCGCCAAGTCTTAGTGTATAAATAACACTAACTTGGGCGTCCCATGCTTGTCGAACTCTACCGTCCGTCGTTGGCCCTGCTGACCGATCTCTATCAGTTGACGATGGCCTACGGCTACTGGAAGCTCGGCCGCGCGGATCAGGAGGCGGTGTTTCATCTCTTCTTCCGTCGGGCGCCCTTTGGCGGCGGTCTGGCGGTGGCGGCGGGGCTCGAGCCGGCGCTCGACTATGTCGCGGGCTTCCGTTTCGACGAAGCCGATCTGGCCTACCTGTCCACGCTGGTGGGGAATGACGGCGCGCCACTGTTCGAGCAGGGTTTTCTCGAGTATCTCGCCGGCCTGAAGCTGACCTGCGATCTCGACGCCCTGCCCGAGGGGACCGTCGCGTTCGGGCAGGTGCCGCTCGTGCGGGTGCGCGGCTCGTTGTTGCAATGTCAACTGCTCGAAACGCCCCTTTTGAACCTGGTCAACTTCTCGACGCTGGTGGCGACGAAAGCGGCACGTGTCGCTGCGGCCGCCGCGGGCGAGTCGGTGCTCGAGTTCGGCCTGCGTCGCGCGCAAGGCATCGATGGTGGATTGACCGCCAGTCGCGCGGCGTATCTTGGCGGGTGCGATTCGACCTCGAATGTCCTGGCTGGCCGTTTGTACGGAATTCCGGTGAGTGGCACCCACGCCCACAGTTGGGTCATGGCGTTCGACAGCGAGCTAGAGGCCTTTGAGCAGTACGCCGAGGCGATGCCGAACAACTGCGTCTTCCTCGTCGACACGTACGATACGCTCGAAGGGGTGCGTCACGCGGCGCGCGTGGGGCAGCGGTTGAAGGCGGCCGGCCATCGCATGATCGGCATTCGGCTCGACTCGGGCGATCTGGCTTATCTGAGCATCGAGACGCGGAAGATCCTCGATGCCGCGGGTCTGCACGAGGTGGCGATCGTCGCGTCGAACGATCTCGACGAGCGCATCATCGAAAGCCTGAAGCAGCAAGGCGCGAAGATTACCGTCTGGGGCGTCGGCACGAAACTGGCCACCGCGTACGATCAGCCGGCCTTGGGAGGTGTCTACAAGTTGGGGGCGATTCGCGACGACGACGGCACGTGGCAACCGAAGATGAAGCTTTCGGAACAAGCGGCCAAATCGACCGTGCCGGGCATTCTTCAGGTGAGGCGATTCGAGGGGCGCCAAGGCTTCGTGGCCGATTTGTTGTACGACGAGTTGGCCGGGGTCGATCCCCGCCGCACGATTGTCGATATCAAGGACCCACATCGTCGCAAGCAACTCGCCAGCGAATTGGACGCGACGGACCTGCTGATTCCCTACGTGCGACAGGGAGAGATCATCGCGCGGCGCGAGTCGCTCGACGAGATACGCCAGCGCGTGCGCGATCAACTGGCCAAACTCCACCCCAGCATCCGCAGGTTTTTGCATCCCCACGAATACCCCGTGGGGCTCGACATCGGTCTGCACGAGCGTCGTGAGGCCATGATCCGCGATCTGCGCCAATCGCTGGCCGCTGCCCGTTCGAAGGAGCCGACATGAAGCTGATTCGCGTCGCGGCCGCTGCGCTCAATCAAATACCGCTCGATTGGGACGGCAACGCCGCCCACATTCGACGCGCGATCGAACTGGCGCGGGCGCGGCAGGTGAGCCTGCTCTGCCTGCCCGAGCTTTGTCTGACGGGCTACGGATGCGAAGACGCGTTTCTTTCGGCCGCGGTCGTGCGGCGCGCCGAACGCGTGCTGGCCGAGCTTTTGCCGGACACCGAAGGCATGGCCGTCTCGATCGGGCTGCCCGTGATGCAGGCCAGTGCGCTGTTCAACGCCTCGGCCATGCTGGTCGATGGCCGGCTCGTGGGCCTAGTGGCCAAGCAACACCTGGCCGGCGACGGTCTGCACTACGAGCCCCGCTGGTTCAAACCGTGGCCCGCTGGCGTCGTGGTCTCGGCCAAGCTGGCGGGCAGCATCTGTCCGTTTGGCGACGTGCTTTTCGATTTCGACGGCGTGCGCATCGGTTTCGAGATCTGCGAAGACGCCTGGGTCGCCGACCGCCCGGGGGAGCACCACGTCGCCCTGGGGGCGGACATCATCTTGAATCCCAGCGCGAGCCATTTTGCCCTGGGCAAGACGGCCATGCGGCAGCAACTCGTCTCCGAGGCCTCGCGTGCCTACGGCGTGTCGTACATCTATAGCAACCTGCTCGGCAACGAGGCGGGGCGCGTGATCTACGACGGCGAGACGATCGTCGCGTCGGCCGGTCACGTGCTGGCCCGCGGACCAAGGCTGGGCTACGACTCGGCCGTCGTCACCGATGCCGTGATCGACCTCGACGGCACGCGCATGCGACGCGCGCAGTCGGCGAACTACCAGCCTGCTCTGGCTGCCGATACGAGTCGCGTGGTCGATGTCCGATTCTCGCTGCCGAATTGCTCTCCCGATCCACCGGTGGTCCACGCACCGACGTGGGAGAATGTCGCCGAACCGTTGAACGAAGAGTTTGCCCGGGCGATTGCCTTGGGACTGTTCGACTACTTGCGCAAGAGCCGTTCACGAGGGTTTGTCGTCTCGCTCAGTGGTGGGGCCGATTCGTCCGCCGTGGCGTCGCTCGTGGCGATCATGGTGCGACTGGGTGTGGCACAGCTCGGACGGGACGAATTCTGCCGTGCGATCGGCTTTCGTGCGGAAACGCCGCCGGCCGACGACGAAGTTGCGCCGCTCGTCCACGAATTGCTGACGACCGTTTACCAAGCGACGGGCAACAGCTCGGACACGACCCGCAACGCGGCGCGCGACGTGGCCCGCGCGATCGGCGCGACGCATCTCGAGCTCGACGTGGACGACTTGTTCCGCGGCTACGTGTCGAAGGTCGAAGCCGCGCTCGGGCGAACGTTGACTTGGGAGCGAGACGATCTGGCGCTGCAGAACATTCAGGCCCGGACGCGGGGGCCCTCGGTGTGGCTGATCGCGAACGTGAAGGGGGCGTTGCTTTTGGCCACGAGCAATCGTTCGGAGGCGGCGGTCGGCTACGCCACGATGGATGGTGATACCTGTGGCGGTATCAGCCCTATCGCCGGCATCGACAAGGCGTTTATCCGTCGCTGGCTGCGCTGGCTCGAAGTCGAGGGGCCGTTCGGCGTGGGACCGGTTCCGGCGTTGCGGGCCGTGAACGTGCAGGCTCCGACGGCCGAGCTTCGTCCGCCGGCCGAGGGTCAGACCGACGAAGCCGATCTCATGCCGTACGATCTGCTCGATGCCATCGAGGATCAGGCGATTGGCGAACGGCGCTCTCCGCAGGAGGTGCTCGACACGATCGCGGCGGCGAACCCGCAATACGCACGCGAGCAACTCGCCCGCTGGGTGCGACGCTTCTTCGAACTGTGGAGCCGCAACCAGTGGAAGCGTGAGCGATATGCCCCTTCGCTCCACGTCGACGACAAGAACCTCGATCCGAAGACCTGGTGCCGCTTTCCGATCCTGTCGGGCGGCTTTCGCCGCGAGCTGGCCGAGCTCGACGACCACCGACGCGAATGAATGCCAAGGACCGATCCGCGTGCCTTACACGTACGAATATCCCCGCCCTGCCCTGACGGTCGATGTCGTCGTCTTTGCGCTCGACGAACGGGATCTGAAGGTGCTGCTGATCGAGCGCGACCTCGCTCCGTTCGCGGGTCGTTGGGCGCTGCCCGGCGGTTTCGTCAACCTGGATGAGACGCTCGACGCCGCGGCTCGGCGCGAACTCGAGGAAGAGACCGGGCTGCACGATATTTTTCTCGAACAGCTCTACACGTTTGGCGCGGTCGATCGCGACCCGCGCGAACGGGTTGTCTCGGTGGCCTATTACGCGCTGGTCAACCTGTCGGAGCATCAGGTGCAGGCGAGCAGCGACGCGCGGAACGCGGGCTGGTTCGCGCTGGCCGACCTGCCGCGACTCTCCTTCGACCACGAGGAGATTCTCGCCGCGGCGCACGAGCGGCTGCGGGGCAAGGTCCGCTACCAGCCGATCGGTTTCGAGCTGTTGCCCGAGCGCTTCACGCTGCGACAGTTGCAGCACCTGTACGAGGTGATTTTGGACCGGGAGCTCGACAAGCGCAATTTCCGCAAGCGGGTACTGGCGATGGGCATCGTTCGCGAGACGAACGAAATCGAACAAGACGTGGCGCACCGCGCGGCGCGACTGTACCGCTTCGACAAGAAGCAATATGACCGGCTGACGAAACGCGGGTTTCATTTCGAGATCTGACGCACCAACGTGCGATATTTGAGTTCGCCATGAAAGCCCTTTTACTGATTGACCTTCAGAATGACTTTTTGCCTGGCGGGGCGTTAGCGGTGCCGCGCGGCGATGAGGTGGTGGCGGTAGCGAATCGGCGGATGGCGGAGTACGAATTGGTCGTGGCCACTCAGGACTGGCATCCGGCGGACCATCTTTCCTTTGTCAGTCAGCACTCGGATCACAAAATAGGAGATGTGATCGAGTTGAACGGATTGCCGCAGATTCTGTGGCCCGAACATTGCGTGCAAGACACGCAGGGCGCCGAGTTCGCGCCGACGCTAAACCAGGTCCCCATCTCGTATGTCGTTCGCAAGGGGACCGACCGCGCGATCGATAGCTACAGCGGCTTCTTCGACAATGCCCGGCGTAAGGCGACCGGGCTGGAAGAGTACCTGCGCGCGAAGTCAGTCGACGTGGTCCACGTGATGGGTCTGGCGACCGACTACTGCGTGAAATTCACGGCACTCGATGCCGTTTCCCTCGGCTTCCGCACGGTGTTGCTGGTCGAAGGCGTCCGCGGCGTGGAACGAAAGACAGGCGATTGCCGGCGCGCGATGGAAGAAATGCGCGCGGCGGCGATAAAGATTGTCGAGTAGATTGTTCGCGGAGGAAACGTCGATAATGCCGACTCTAGAAGATCGCTTCATCGGCTGCTTGCTAGGGCTCGCCGTGGGGGATGCGCTAGGCGCGCACTTTGAAGGGCAATCTCCGGAGCACATCGCCGCCAGATTCCCATCCGTCCGTGCGCTTATCGAAAACCGGCCGCCGGGCGAAATCTGGTACACGGACGATACCCAGATGACGATCGGCGTGGCCGAGACCCTGCTCGCTTGTCGTGCGATCAAGGAAGCGGTGCTGTGCCAGCGCTTCGCGGAAAACTACTTGCCGCAGCGCGGCTACGGGCGCGGTGCTCGCGTCGTGATCGAAGCCATGCTCAAGGGGCAAGATCACAAGTTCTGGGCCGAGGAGCTCTTTCCCGGAGGTTCCTTCGGCAATGGGGCCGCCATGCGAGTGGCGCCCGTTGGACTTCTCTTTCGCCGCGATCATGACGAACTATGGCATCAGGCACGACTCTCATCGTTGCCAACGCACGTGCATCCACTCGGCATCGAAGGTGCGCAATTGATTGCGAACGCCGTTGCGTTGGCGACGATATCGCATCCCTTCGAGCGAGTGGAATACTTCGAGGCATTGGCCTCGCGTTGTCAAAGCGTGGAGTTCTCTGGTCCGCTACGCCGCGCTGCGCAAGTGAAAACGGCCCTGGATCTCGCGCTATTTGGCAACGGGATCCAGGCGCAGTCTTCGGTCGTCACGGCCATCGCGTCGTTCGGACTCACGCCCGACTCCTACGAGCAGACCATCGGCAACGCGATCCTGCTGGGAGGAGATACCGACACCATCGCCGCTATGGCCGGCGCCATCAGCGGTGCTTACCTCGGATGGCAGGCAATCCCTGCCGACCTGTTGGAGTCGCTGGAAGATCACCACCAGGGGCGATCTTACCTGCGCCAACTTGCCGTCGATCTGCACGAACTGCACGTCGCGATGGGTACGTAACGCGCTAGTGGCGAGTCTGCT